>CABQGZ010000305.1 GCA_902463835.1 uncultured Lachnospiraceae bacterium | reverse complement strand
TGGCTAGTCTGTTAGGACACGCACAGGCAAGTACAACGCTGGATATTTATGCCCACGCCTTTGACAAGAATAAGCGCAAGGCGCAGGAAAAGTTGGGAAAGGCGATTGGATTATGATGAAGAAAATCAAATTAACCAGAGCAAACAAAAGTATTACGCTGAAAGCACTCGCACCTTACTATTACCAGCAAAGGGCGCTTGGGCATAGCACACAAGAAGTTGGAAAGCTAATACTGAAAATCAATGCTCTCCCAGCCGATAAAAAAGCTACTTTTTCCACAGAAGAAATCCGCCTTATGGGTACCACTGTAAATCAACTGAGAAATGAACGGCTGGCAAAAGGACAGTACACCGATGCCGCAGATGATATGCTACTGAAGCTATTCTGACACAAAATCAAAACAAAAAACGCATTGCAAAAAATACATTGCAATGCGCTTTTTAAGTGCGCCCGAAGGGATTCGCCAAGACGCGCCCTAAAAATGCCCCGCGGGACGCAATGCGCGGGGCACGGGCTGTTCGAATCCTCTTCTTTTACTGCTCCATAAAATCCGTGCAAAACAAAAAGAGCAGCACCTTATGGGGGGCTGCTCCCAGACTGCCGATAAACACAATAGAATGATTGCGCACTTTCGGCAGGTTTGTAGGGAACGGTCTATCTCCGCGCCCTACATTTCTACTCGACTGGTTTCTTTTTCTTGGTATTGGCTGCCCGGATGGTCTCAATTCCTGCTGCTTCCATCCGAAGGATCGCCAGCCGGGAAACAAACCATTCGTCATTTTTGATCCAGTTGAGAGAACTGTTCACCTCATAGGAGCCGGAAAGCGTATAGCGGAAAAAAAGCTCTGCCTCAGCTTGAGAAATACAGCAGTACTCCATAAGCTCCGGGATGACGATGGGCTTCATTATAAGGAAAAGCTTATTTTTAATGTACTCCGAGAGGGTCCGATCCTGAAAGAGAATCCGATATTTGGGCGTGTCGGCGATCCGCTGACACGCCGGCAGGTCGCTGTTATGCTCCCGAAGGGTCGCTACGGTATCGAACTGAAGCAGATAGTGCATCCGTTGCGGCAAAGACATGGACAGGGTGGTTGAAGAATCCTCTGCCACCTCAAATGCCTCATTAATAAGTTCATCCAGCACCTGATCCAGCGTGTCATAGTGACTATAAAATGTAGTGCGGGTAATTTGGGCTGCTTCGCATACCTTGCTGATGCTCAACTTTTCAAAGCTCTTTTCTTTCATCAATTCCAGCAGGGCATCTTTGATTGCATTCTTTGTATAGGTGATTCGGCGATCTTCCCGTCCGGCACGCGTTTTCATCATCTGCTCACCCCCGTTTATTATCTCATAAAACTATACACGTTGTCAAGGAAAGTACAGTTCTGTCTTTTTTGTCCGACTACTGTACGGTTTTTACGGTTTCGTTTAGTATAGTACAGTTTTGGCTAATTTGTTCTTGTTGCTGAGCAAAAATTTTGTATAATTTTTTTTAGAGAAGAACCTCAAGCTACCCGATGGGACGGTCGTAAATCTGGTTAAGGAGGCATTTACATGATTACGTTTGAAGTGGAAGATGTTATCAGTGTGCTGCAAAACTGCGCTCCCTACCTCATCGCTCTGGGCGTTGCCCTGCTGGTGGGGATTGTCGTACTTGTTGCAGTGCGTGGGCGGCCGCGCCCCAAAAAGTTTTTGATCCGTGCACAAGCCGGTCTGGCCATGGTACTGGCTTTTGTCCTAGCTGTCAACGGCATCATGCTCGGCGGTGTATCTGCCCTGCTGGATCTGGCATTGACCGATCAGGCTAAGATCAGGGAAGAAACCATGGACACCGCAGAGCAAACCGCCCTTCAAATCGCAGAGGAAGGTTTTGTTTTGCTGCAAAACGATGACCACACCCTGCCGCTTACGGATGTGACCAAGCTGAACCTGTTTGGCTGGACAAGCGCTGTTCCCATCTACGGCGGCACCGGCTCCGGCGGCATCAATACATTGTATGACGTCGTCAGCATTCAGCAGGGGCTGGAACAGGCCGGTTTTTCTGTGAATCAGGAACTGTTGGATTTTTACACCGCCTACTCCGCCCGGCGTCCCGACATGACCATAACCACGCAATCCTGGACATTGTACGAACCTCCGGTGGATACGTATTCCCAGGAAATGCTGGACAACGCCAAAGAATTTTCCGATGTAGCCGTCCTTACTTTGGGTCGTCTGGCGGGCGAGGGGCACAACGATATGCCCATGGCTATGGCCGAGGCTGGATACGACAACAATTCCGATCAATATGACGATTTCCAGCCCGATGACCACTACCTTCAGCTCTCCCAGACCGAAAAGGATCTGGTTGAGATGGTATGTGACAACTTCGACACTGTGATCCTTCTGGTCAACAGCGGCAATCCCATGGAACTGGGCTTCGTGGATCACTATGAACAGATCAAGTCTGTGCTCTGGTGCCCCGGTCCCGGCAATGTAGGCTTTACTGCACTGGGCGAGATCCTGAGGGGCACCGTAAACCCCTCCGGCAAAAGTACGGACACCTTTGCCTATCATCTGAAAAACGCCCCCTGGTGGAACAACTACGAGGACTACCACTACTCCAATCTGGAGCATCTGGCGGTAGAGGGCATGAACAGCGGTGTGTCCCAGACCTATTACCCCTCCTTCACCAACTATGTAGAGGGCATCTATGTGGGCTACAAATTCTATGAAACCGCCGCTGCGGAGGGGCTTATCGACTACGACGCTGCGGTTCAGTATCCCTTTGGACACGGTCTGAGCTACACCACCTTCACCCAGAATATGAGCGATCTGTCTGTTACGGACACCACGTTCTCTTTCGATGTCACCGTTACCAACACCGGTTCTGTGGCCGGTAAGGATGTGGTAGAGGTTTTCTATAATCCGCCCTATGTAAACGGCGGCGTGGAGAAGTCCGTTGCCAATCTGCTGGACTTTGAAAAGACCGATCTTCTCCAACCCGGTCAGAGCCAGACCCTCTCCTTTACCTTTGACAAGGAGGACATGGCGTCCTACGACTACCGGAATGCGAAAGCCTATATCCTGGACGCAGGGGATTATGTGATCTCCCTCAACAGCGATTCCCACACCATTCTGGACCAGCGGATTCTTACCCTGGATGACAAAGTGGTCTATGGCGCAGAGGAAGGGCGCGCAAGTGACGACCTCACGGCCACGAACCAGTTTGATGACTGCGCCGGGGATGTGGAGTATCTTTCGCGAGCCGACCACTTTGCAAACTATGCTCAGGCTACCGCCGCCCCTGCCTCCACGGTGATGCCGCAGGAACTGGTGGAGCAGTACCATTTGAACAGCAACTTTGACTCCAATACCTATGTGGACCCGAACGCCGTAATGCCTGCCACAGGAGCAGATAACGGTCTGACCCTGGCAGATATGCGGGGGCTGGACTACGATGACCCCAAATGGGACCTGTTGCTGGATCAGCTTACCGTAGATGAGATGACCAATATGATTGCTCTGTGCGGCTACCAGACCCCTGCCATGGAGTCGGTGGGTAAGGTTCAAACGCTGGATATGGACGGTCCTGCCGCCATCAATAACAACTTCACGGGTTACGGTTCCCTGGGACTTCCTGTTGAAATTGTAATTGCGAACACATGGAACAAGGACCTTGCCACCCGCTGGGGTGAAACTATGGGACAGATGTGCGTGGAGATGGGCATTCAGGGCTGGTACGCGCCCGCCATGAACACCCACCGCAGTCCCTTCGGCGGACGAAACTACGAGTACTTCTCCGAGGACGGCGTACTGGCCGGACGCATTGCCGCCAGCGCAGTGACCGGTGCCATGAACAAGGGGGTCTACTCCTACATCAAGCACTTCGCCGCCTATGATTTCAATGGCAAGATGGTCTGTGTCTGGACCAACGAGCAGGCCCTGCGGGAAATCTATCTGAAACCCTTTGAAATCTGCGTCAAGGAAGGAAACGCCAACGCGGTCATGGTCTCCTGGAACTTCCTTGGCGTCAAGTGGACCGGAGAAAACAGCAGCCTGATGAACACGGTTCTTCGGGACGAGTGGGGCTTCCGCGGCATGGCCATCACCGACTTTTTCCGCAACAACGGTCACGGATTCATGAATGCCGATGCCGCGCTGGCCAACGGTGTGGATGGTATGCTGGCCACGGTGGAGGGCGGTCCCAACTTTGTCACCGACCGCACCAATCCCTCCTCGGTCACTGATATGCGCCGTGCCTGCAAAAATGTGCTGTATACCGTAGTGCAAAGCTACCTCTACGATCAGGACCACCAAAACCGGCAGGATATCGGCTGGCGAGCCTATCTCTACATCGCTGACGCAGCAGCAGCGATCGTCCTCATTGGACTGGAGCTTATGGTGCTGCGGGGCTACCGAAAGCGCAAAGTAAGCGCTGCCACATAACACATCCGACCGCCGGAAAATGTCTGTTCCGGCGGTCGGATTTTTATTCGAGGTGATGCCGTTTGAAACTGACACAAATCCGCAATGCCACCGTCCTGTTGGAATATGCGGGCATCCGCTTCCTTAAAGCAATATGGGAAAAGAAGATGTATTGGCTCTGCATCGGGCGGCGCCTTCCGCCCTTATCGTTGCCACGCACATGGAAGACCTGAATCACCGGACCCTGTCCCGTCAGGAACTGCGGGACTTTGCCCGAAAAAAAGGGGTTCTTTCGAAACTTCGCACGCCCGCAAATGGGGAAACTCTTTCCCTCTCCGCAAAACCTTCGGGCAAATAGAAAAGTTTCTGAAAATCCATCCGTCACAATCGCTGCAAGGGCGTCCCTTCCGACTTTGTGTGATATTGTTCCAGCACATCTTTCAGCGTAATTTTTTGCATTTTTTGTTCCGCTGTTTTTTGAATGTCGAGGTAAAAATCCCGCAGCACCAGTTGAATGTTCACGCCCACACCGCAGTCCGGGTTGGTGTGGGTATCCTGATGCAAAATGGGCTTATTGCCTTCTACTGCCCGATAGACATCCAGCAGCGTGATCTTCTCCGGCTCACGAGCCAGAGCGGGGCGGGGGTGCCCCTTGACGC
>CABQGZ010000304.1 GCA_902463835.1 uncultured Lachnospiraceae bacterium | reverse complement strand
ATGATGGAATACGGAATTGTTTCAGAGAAGGATATTACTTACCGGGAATTTTTAAAGCTTTTTCAGCAGGAAAATCTCAGACGCCGGGAAACCGCAGCACAGGGAGGCGTGGTATACGGCCCAGAGCAGTACAGTGAAAGCGGATATTATCATTATCTGCACAATACCCGTCTGCAGGAGCTGCGTGAGGCGATGTATGTCAAGTCCGGAAAGGAAGATATTACCAATAAGTTTACTGATAAACTGATCGAGGAACGGATGAAGGACATGCAGGAGCAGGCAGAGGTGAGAACGGTTTCTGACGTTTATAGAAACATAAAAGCTTTTTAATAAATAAAGGAGAGAGTGCAATGATAAAAAGCATACGAAAAAAGGTAATTTCGGCATTGCTTGCGATTATCCTTTTGGTGCTGCCAACGGCGGGAGCACTGGGTTCTGATGTGTACGCGAAGAGTCCGGCGGATTCTGATTATAGAAATTACGGCGGCCAGATCTACTATGTGGATTCTGTTTCGGGCAGTGATGCGAATTCTGGAACCAGCATGGAACATGCGTGGAAGTCTTTGAACCGGGTAAATCAGCAGGAGTATCAGCCGGGAGATCAGATACTCTTTAAGTCCGGCGGCGTCTTTGGAGGAAGACTCATGCCGCAGGGCTCCGGTACGGAGGGAAAGCCCATCATTATCGGTAAATACGGCGGAGAGGCCCGTCCGATCATAAATGGCAGCTCGAACCTTTTGGACGGCGGCAATGAGGGCAGTACGGTTCTGTTGTATAATCAGGAGTATTGGGAGATATATGACCTTGAAATAACAAACAGAAGTTCAAGCAGTCAGGCCTCCTGTATGGGGATCTGGGTGATAAACAGGGATTTTGGCACGGCCAATCACTTTGTCATCAGCGGTACCTATATTCACAGCCTTACCTTTAATGCCCGTACCAGTATTACGAATGGGATCCGGTATAACAATGGCACTGTGGATACCTATACAAGGGAAGGGAGCCCCACCGGAGCGATACAATTTTCCGTGCTGGTGGGCGGGAAAAAGATTCCCTCCCGTTTTAATGATGTCCAGGTAGTGAACAATGAGGTGGCGAATGTTCCGCGTACCGGTTTTAACCTTGGAAGCGACTGGTCCGACCATCAGGCGCATGGATATCTGGATGATATGATGGAGCAGCTTTACTTTTCCACCAATATTTATGTGGCAAACAATGTATTCCGGAATACAGCGGCAGCCGTTACGATGTTTGATGTGGATGGTTCCGTTGGAAGAGGCTGTATTGTCGAAAAGAACGTATGCTACGATAATAACAACGGTCATTCCTATTGGGTTATGTGGTCGGGTCATACTGTCGATCTTGTTTACCAGTATAATGAGATCTACAATATGTATCAGACCTCCGGCGCAGACGACGGCCTGTTTGACGCAGACGGACAGTCGGTTGGCACGGTTTTTCAGTATAATTACACCCATCACAATGCAGGGCCGGTTTTTGTGCTCTGTAACATCGAGTGGGATCCCGTGGCTTATCCGGTACCGTATGTTCGAAGCTGTGCTTACCGCTATAACATAAGCTATAACGATAACTGGCTGGGTCTTCGGGGAAAAGGCTCGTTGAGAAATGTGGGGGATGGGAACGGTTTCATATACAATAACCTGATCTGTACCGAAGATTATGATGTTATTCTCTTTGATATAACAGGAAGCGGAAGCTTTATTTCCAATAATATCTTCTATTCCACAGGTAATGGAAACGTGAATTATATCTGCGGGAAAGGGGATGGCAGAAAAACAAATGTGAACAACAACTGTTTTTATGGATTGACTTGTGAATTGCCAAAGGAGAATGATTACATAAACGCATCCGGTAACTTCATTGGGAACCCGAAGCTGGCGCTGCCAACAGGAATGGATACAGGGAGTAAATCCGGCATTGCCATTGGCGCTGCCAGCATTGCGGAGATTCTTTCAAAGGGTTACTTTAAGCTTCAGTCGGGTTCGCCGTGCATCGGTTCCGGTCAGGTCATTTCTAATAATGGCGGCAGGGATTTCTTCGGGAATAATCTGAGTGAGGTGTCCGCACCCGACATCGGACCGCACCAGTATACGAAAGTCGAAGCTTTTAGCGGGACGCTGACGCTTTTAGACAGTGAAGTAACTACCGAAACGGTGAAGCTTAAGTGGGAGAGGACTGACCGGACGGCTTCGATTTCAAAATATGAGATCTATCTGAACGGAGAATTGAGCCATACGATTCAGTCGCTACATAGAAAAACGGCTGATTTTGACTTGTTGGGGCCCAAAGAGGGCAATATGGAGATTTTTAAAACCAACAGTATGAAGCTGGAGGGGCTTACGCCCGGAACGCAGTACCAGATCCAGGTGCGCGCTTATTCGGGTGATGGAAGCTGTATCCAGAGCAATACGATCGATGTGACAACAAAGGCTTTGGCGGCCGGAGAAGAAGAACTGCAGTTAACAGAGCTTGAAGTATATAAGTACGATGCTGCAAGCAACACGGATACCCCCTGTGCGGAGTTTCAGGCGGAAGAAACCATCCGTTTTAAGACTACGGTAACCGACGGAGCAGGACGGCCGGTGAAGGGTGCCACCGTTCATGTGATGTATGAGGTGGAAGGGCTGGAATATGCATCCTACGATGTAGCGGTCAGCGATTCCAACGGCGAGGTATGGGTTGGATGTACGGCGCCGTATCTTTCGAAAGAAGCGTTTGATTTTAAAGCAACGGTGTGGTCGGTTGAGAAGGAGGGATATACCTACCATGGAACAGGACCTTCCAGAATGGTAGGACTCCATGGATTTTCTGAGAAGTATAACGAGAATCTTATTCAAAATTTCGATTTCTCGCAAATTGGAACGAATGGTTTACCTTTGGAATGGCGGTATGTAAGTTCCAGCAATATGTCGACTGTCAAAACAGAGGGTCCAGAGGGAGAGCAGAATGTTTTGGAATTTCGCTCCAAGAATTCTGTTACTGCTCAGGCCAGGCAGACAATATCGTATGTTCCGAATGGTACATACACGCTTACTGCCTGGGTTCGCAATACAAATACGCAAGCTGTATTAGGTGTAATGAATGGGGGAAATGATAAAAGTATTTCATTTCCAGTGGATGAGGAGTGGACGCAGGTTGTCCTTGGTGATATTGCGGTCAGCAAAAACAGGCTTGTCGTTTATATCACGGTGCCGATGTTTGGAAATCAGGACAACTATACCCAGGTCTGCAACGTGGAGCTGACAAGGAATCTTTTGTATAACACAGATATCAATGTCCTGCATCCAACCAGCAATCTGGAGCTTCCGGCGGACTTCTATTATAAGACGGCAAACGTCACGGTGAATGTAGGAGATACGGATTTTTCAGCTGCCGATCAGGATGTAAATCTTCAGGCGGTAGGCGTGGGCTATTACGCAGGCGAAAGCTTCCGGAATGCGCTTCATATCAGCGGGGAGGAGCCCTTTGACTTCGCTATGGGCCAGAAGAAAACCTCCTTAAAGAGCGGAAAATATACTTTCTCGGCTTCCGTGTCAAAGGCCGGTCAGATGGAAGGGATTTTGCGGATCCGGGACGGCGTCAGCGGGGAGGTTCTTAACAGCACTGCGATCGAAGTCAGTCAAAGATACGAAACGGTAAAGGTAACAGCGGAGGTGACAAACGGTTCTGCTTATGTGGAGTTGTATTTTAAAGGAGAAGGAAACGGGAACGAGTATATCGATCTCTTAAATATGTCCTTTGCAAACAGATCGGATATTGCAGGCGACGCTATCATGGTGGTATTACCGGGACAAAATCTTTTTGATTACAAAAACGGTGATTTTGAGGACGACAACAGAGCCACCAACACCATTCCAAGCGGCTGGGTTCTGAATGACTATAAGGGTTATGTAGATGCTTATGTTGTGGACGAGGATAAGCATACTGGTAATTACTGCATGAAGCTCACGCTGGACGAGAAGGGATATCACAATATTGGAAATGCGCAGTATTCGCAGGGGGCAGCAAATCCTGCGAGTGCTTTTAGCAATCTTCCTGCGGGAACCTATACCTTCTCGGTCTGGATTCGTACGAATTTTCGGTTGAAGTATGTGGTAAAAGCCGATCAGGCCGCCCGTTCCTGGCAATTTTGGACGGTTGCGGATGATAAGTGGCATGAGTACGTGATAGAAGGCATCACGGTGGAGGATGGAGTGCTGGATATTGGAAACTGGGCTGACCGGGGAATTACGGAAAATCCCAAGGATGGGTCCATGCTCTATGCCTATATCGATACGCTGACGCTTACCAAGGATGTGGATACCAATATTGATAACGGCAATGCGGAGACGGTAAACGCAGGCAGGCCTGTTGGCTGGACGGTGACAGAAAGTACAGGACATGCAGAGCTGATTACCACAAAGGAGAGCGTGGAAGGGGAGCGTGCCGCCATGGCTGTATTACCGGGATCGGATTCCAGATTGACGTTTACCTGCCTGACAAAAGAGACTCTGCGTGGAACATACAGCTTCTCTGCGAAAATAAGAGGCAATGGAAAGGTTAAGCTTTTAATCGGAACTGATGGAGACGCGGCGCCATATACATTAGAAACCACAGCAGGGGATGACTGGCAGGAGGTTAAGATCAATCAGATTAAGATTGATTCAGCAGAGAAAAAATTGTTTATTACGGTGGAGAATCAGTCGGGAAATACCAGTTCGTTTGTTTCCTTCGATGATCTGATAATTCAGGAAGCCATAAGCTCCAAAATGATAGCGAAAGCGCTTCCTGGCGTGAAGAGTATCAAGCTTGGAGAACACCTGGTTCTTCCGAAACCGGTCATAGATGGATATACGGTCACGCTTCATGCGTCTTCTGATACGAGTGTCATCGCTTCGGACGGGAAGATCATGATTCCCGAAAGCACGAAGTTTGTTATGCTTACCTTCCTGGTGGTAAATGACAGCGATCCGACTGATATTGCGTATGCATCCAGATACGTTATCGTGTACGGCTGGGAGTAAGTGGAACTTCTACAATATTATTAACATAATGAGAAAGAAGGATATTT
>CABQGZ010000303.1 GCA_902463835.1 uncultured Lachnospiraceae bacterium | reverse complement strand
GTATATGTATTTTTCCAAAAGTTATCTTGCATTATTCGGTTAAATTATAGTACAATACTATCAATTCTACGAGGAGATTACATTATGGACATATTAGAATACGAGAATACCCAGGAGATAAAAACACACGGAAATCTCAACTTTCCTTTCAATATATATCCTTGCAGTATCCCGCTGGACTTTCCTGGTGTGCCGGTTCACTGGCATAATGATATGGAAATTATCTATGTAAAAAAGGGATCCGGTGTCATCTCTGTGGATCTGCTTCCCTTTCAGGTACAGGCTGGGGATATTGTATTTATTGTGCCTGGACAGCTGCATGAGATTGCGCAGGCTGAGGATTGTTCCATGGAATATGAAAATATTATTTTTCAGCTTAGTATGATGATGCCTTCTAACGACGATCTTTGCAGCGATCACTTTTTCACGCCTTTGCTCCACGGGCAGCTGTTTCTGCCGCCCTGCCTTTCTGTCTCGGACTCTGTCTACCCTGATATTGCCCGCTGTCTGGATGAGATCGACCAGTTGAGCAGTCGGGGAGATTCCTACAGCACGCTGGGCATCAAGGGAAAGCTGTTTGAACTATTCTACACTTTATTTAGCCACTACAAGGACGCCCGGCCGTCAAGGCCAGGCTCCCAGTCACTGGATACAGTGAAAATCATCGTAAAACATGTAGAAACCCACTATCAGGAGGATATTTCCATCGAAACAATGGCAGCGCTATGCCATTTTTCCGCTTCCCACTTCATGAAATTTTTCAAACAGCACATGGGAACGCCTTTTACCGCATACCTGAACGACTACCGTCTCACCATGGCAGCCCGGCTGCTCTCTGCCTCCTCCGATGCCGTGGTGAACATTGCATCAGAAACAGGCTTTGACAATCTTTCTTATTTCAATCGGCTGTTTAAACGCAAATATGGCGTGACACCAACCCAATACCGGAGAGGCAGTGCAGCTTCCGGTTTATGAAACTGCCAGCAACGTACCCCCTCCAACTTAGGTATTGACAAATTTTTAACAAAGGTCTATGATATGGTTATCATACAAATTACATACAGGAGGTTATCCATGAATAACTTACGTTTAGAAGTAGAAAATGAAATCGCTGTCCTTACCATCGCAAGACCCGGCGCACTGAACGCACTGAACAGCGAGACTCTGGATGAATTAAATGTTGTTTTAAGTGAGATCGAAGCAAGAGACGATGTGAAGGTCGTTATCCTGACCGGCGGCCCTGACAAGAAGGACAATCCTTACAAATCCTTCGTAGCCGGCGCTGATATCGCTGAGATGGTCAACTTCTCCGCAGCAGAGGCACGTGCATTCGGCATGAAGGCAGCTGAGCCCTTCTTCAAGCTGATGAATATGCGCCAGGTTACCATCGCTGCTGTCAACGGATTTGCCCTGGGCGGCGGATGCGAGATCGCCATGGCTTGTGACATCCGTATCGCAGCCGACAACGCTACCTTCGCTCAGCCGGAGACCGGCCTTGGCATCATCCCAGGCTTTGGCGGAACTCAGAGACTTGCCCGTCTGGTCGGCATGGGCCGCGCAAAGGAACTGATCTTCACCTGCGACAACATCGACGCCAACGAAGCATATCGCATCGGTCTGGTGAACAAGGTTGTGGAACTGACTGATTTTTAATACAACGTTCGGCAAATAACTGGATCAATCACGTCGTATGCTTTTTGACATGTTCAATCGTGAAAGCAGGCAAGTGGTTCGGGATGGTTATCTGCGAAACATTATGCTAGAAAGGGCGGAGAGTTTCTCCGCCCTTCTTAGTATCTACACTTCAAAATTTATGACTGTCTTCTGTTCTGCGGAAGCAAAGATTGCTTCCATAAGCTTCATTACACGCATGACCTCCGTCAGCTTGATCTTCGACTCCTCCCTGCCTTCAATCACTGCTATTACATTCCGGTAAAAGTCACGGATATCACTCTCCACCTTCGGCAGCGGTTCTGTGCAGATCGTATCCTCTCTTCTGGGCGCCATGGTCTTGGTCAGACCCGCCGCGGTCTTCACCGGAACAACATCCTTCTCATCCTTCCCTTTGGCGCTGACCATCTCGCCGTTTAACGACCAGTCACGAATGATTGCGTTTCCGTCGCTGCCCAGCACATACCAGCGGGGCAGATTGACAAAATTGCTGGTTCCAACCTCCACCAGAACCTGAACCTTATCTTCAAAGGTCAGCACTGCGGTAAAGCCATCGTCCACAATCTGGTTGGTCACATTGGTGACCAGCGCATAGACCTGATTCAGCTTAACGCCTTCCTTCATGAGCAGAATCTGATCCAGAAGATGTACCCCCCAGTCCAGCACCATGCCGCCGCCTTTTTCCTTCTCCTGGCGCCAGTCGCCGGGAATTCCACGGGAGCCGTGCACCCTGGATTCGATCCGGAATACCTCTCCCAGCTTCTTCTCCTTTAGGATCTCCAATACGGTTCGGTAATCCTCATCCCATCTGCGGTTCTGATGTACTGTGAGAAAACGTCCTGTCTCTTCGGAAACAGCCATCATCTCCGCCAGTTCCTGCGAGGATAGTGCCACCGGCTTTTCACATATCACATGTTTTCCCGCTCGCATGGCAGCGATAGCGATGGGGCGATGAAAATCGTTCGGTGTCGCTACCAACACCAAAGCGATATCCTCCTGTGCAAGAAGCTCCTCCTGACTGTCGAAAACATAGATGCCTTCCTGCCTTGCTTTCGCTCTTGCTTCCTCTTTGATATCCCAGATACCGGCCAACACAAGGCCTTCGATCTGTCCGATGATCTCTTTATGCCAATGAGCCATTCCGCCATAGCCGATGATTCCCATTCTCATTGTAACTGCCACTTCCTCTCTCGTTATTTTGCAACGTCTCAGCCTTTATGCCTCTTTCTGTACATGCACATATTTCTATGGCTGCGGACCTTCGACTGAACGATCATGCTATTTTTCATTCAGATATACTTCCCTGCCAGTCTCTGCGGATCTGTAAATCGCTTCCAGAATCTGGGTTACCACATATGCCTGTTCCGGTTTTACCAGGGGCTCCGTATCATTTAAAATAGCCTCCAGCCACTGCTTTGCCTCGATGGTTCCCGGATCGCCGGAGTCGCCCTCAAAATATGCAATATTTCCTGAACCAGTCAGCCGCTCTTCCATCAGCTGTCCATTGCGGCCTCTATTGTATACCAGTTCATTCTTTGGATAGCCCATGCCGGAAAATACTTCCGCACCGGCTTTTGTCCCGCAGAGCGTCGTAGAAGCTTCTCTGGAGTCCAACATATTGATGGCCCAGGATGCCTCCAGATTGATGGTGGCTCCATCCTCCATCTTGATAAAGCCCATGGCGGAATCCTCCACCTCGTAGGTTGCCGGATCCCACGGTCCAAACATATTTCCTTCGGTCGCCTGCTGCAATCCGCCCAGTTTATAGAAGACTGAACCGGTTACACTGACCGGCTTATAGTTATCCATACACCACAGAGTCATGTCAAGCGCATGAGTTCCGATGTCAATCAAAGGTCCGCCGCCCTGCAGCGCTTTGTTGGGGAACACGCCCCAGGTAGGTACCGCGCGTCTGCGGACCGCATGGGCTTTTCCATAATAAATCTCGCCAAGATCCCCTGCCTCGCAGGCTTTCTTCAGGTTCTGGATCTCTGGACGGAAGCGATTCTGATAACCGATGGTAAATTTTTTGCCGGACTTCTTCCACGCATCAATCATCTTCTTTGCATCTTCTGTGCAATGCGCCATAGGCTTCTCACACATGACGTGCTTGCCTGCCTCAAAGGCTGCTACAGTTGCCGGACAATGCTCTACATTCGGCGTCAGTACATGGATCACATCAATCTTCGGATCCTTGTACATCTCATGGTAGTCGGTATACACCTTTGCCTCTGCTGTGCCATATTCCTCTGCCGCTTTCACAGCTCTCTCTTCGATGATATCACAGAATGCCACCATCTCACATAAGGCTAACATATGCTTCAACGCAGGCATATGCTTGTTATTTGCGATACCGCCGCACCCCACAATTCCGATTTGCAATTTTCCATCCTTCATTTTTATCCACTCCTTATTATTAAAGATTGACTTTTGTCTATCTGCATTATATAATCAGGAAAAATGCTGTGCAATATTTTTTTTGTCAATCACTCATATGATTCTGCTATTTAGGAGGTTTCCATGCAAGATTTAAGCTTATATGAAAATGTCATCAGAGGCGACAAAGAATTTCCGGCTCAATTGCATAAAAATCACATGGAACACAAGGGCGTCTTCTTTTCCTCGCACTGGCACGAACAGGTGGAGCTGCACTATATCCTGCAGGGCAGCGGCGTCTTATACTGCAATCAGAACCAATATCAGGTTTCTTCCGGAGATCTGCTCATTATAAACAGCAATGAACTGCATCAGGGAATCTGTACCCACCCCGTGTTCGAGGATCTCGTTCTGGTCTTTGATATTGATTCCTTTTCCAGTGAAATAGCCGGACACCATCTTCTCTTTCAGCCCCTGATTCCAGATGATAAGATTATCGGTTCGCTCTTTCTGTCCCTGTTTGAGGAAAATGCCTGCCGCAAGCTGGGCTACAAGATTGCTATGAAGGGGAAGCTTTATGATCTGCTCGTCCATCTCATGCGCAATTATGTGATAGAAAATCTTTCCCAACAGGAAGGCATACGCAGAAAGCGGGATCTGGATCGTTTAAATCAGGTTCTAAACTATCTGAAAAAGAACTATATGGATCCTGCTATCACCACTCAGGTCATGGCGGAAGTGATCAGCTTAAGCCCCGGACGCTTCGCCCATCTTTTCAAAGACATCGTAGGTGTCAGCCCCGGGGCGTATCTGAATCAGCTTCGCCTAAAAGCCGCTTACAATCTGCTGCAGCAAGGAACATTTACCAGCACGGAGATCGCCTTTGAAGTTGGATTTTCAGACTACAACAATTTCAGCCGACAGTTCCAGCGCTTGTATCAGGTGGCGCCGTCGAAGCTGCAGGGGAAGAAAATGCTGGTTTAGCGAAACAAGACCTGGGTTAATTTGCGGCGAAGGGGACGCCC
>CABQGZ010000302.1 GCA_902463835.1 uncultured Lachnospiraceae bacterium | reverse complement strand
ACGCAGCGATATTCTTAGCGTTATCTGTACTCTTGCAAGCCCCCCTATTTTATGGTATCCTATAAAAAACTTTGAAAGGCAGAACCACACCATATGTATATAGAATTACCCGAAAAAGTAAAATATATTATAAATACTTTATCTGCCGCCGGTTACGAGGCTTACGCCGTAGGGGGCTGTATTCGTGACAGCATCCTTGGACGTACCCCTCAGGACTGGGATATCACCACCTCAGCCAGACCCTCACAGGTCAAAGAGCTGTTTTCGCGGACCATTGACACCGGCATCCAGCACGGTACGGTCACTGTAATGGCAGACCACGAGGGCTTCGAGGTCACCACCTACCGGATCGACGGCGAATATCAGGACGCCAGACATCCAAAGGAGGTGATCTTCACCGGAAATCTCATCGAGGACTTAAAACGTCGGGATTTCACCATCAACGCCATGGCCTACAACCAGGAAAATGGCCTGATCGATGCCTTCGATGGTCTGGGAGACATGGAGCGGAAAGTGATACGCTGTGTGGGGGATCCGAAGGAGCGTTTTACCGAGGATGCGCTGCGGATGCTTCGGGCGGTGCGCTTCGGCGCCCAGCTGGGATTTTCCATCGAGGAGAACACCAGGGCCGCCATTGGCGCGCTGGCGCAAAACCTTAAGAAGATCAGTGCCGAGCGCATCCAGGCGGAACTGGTGAAGCTGCTGGTGTCCGACCATCCGGAGGAGGTGCGCACGCTGTATGAGACAGGAATCTCGGGAGAAATCTTCCCTTGGCTTGACAGAATGATGGAAACACCGCAAAACAATCGTTACCACTGGGGAACGGTGGGGGAGCATACCATAGCGGCGCTGGAGAGTATCCAGGCGGATAAGGTGCTGCGGCTCACCATGCTGTTCCACGATATGGCCAAGCCGGACTGCGCTGCGGTGGATGAAGAGGGAATCTATCATTTTAAAGGACATCCCTCAGCCGGTGCCAGGAAGGCCCGGGAGGTGATGAAAGCACTGAAATTCGACAATGACACCATAGACCGGGTGGAGTGCCTGATCCAGTGGCACGATGATAACCCGCCGGTGACGCCTGCCGGCATCCGTCGGGCCATAAAGCGGGTGGGGCAGCGTCAGTTTCCGGATCTCTTCCTTGTAAAACGTGCGGACACCATGGGAAAAAAGGCCTGCTGGCGGGAAGAGATGCTGGCGTATATCGATGCGTATCAGCAGGAATATGAACGAATCCTGAGAGAGGAGGAGTGCTTTTCCTTAAAAGATCTTGCCGTGGATGGCTCTGATCTGCTGGCGGCAGGCATGAAGCCGGGAAAGGAGCTGGGGGAAACGCTTGCGTATCTTCTGGAGCTGGTGCTGGAGCACCCCGGGTGGAATACAAAAGAAATTCTGCTGGAAAAGTTGGGAGAACGGGCATAGAAGAAGGAACCCTTTCATATGATAGAAGGACACTTTAAAAATAAGTGAATTGTCGTATGGAGGGGTTTATGTGTATAATCGAATCAATCAGGTTTTAGAACAATATCCGGTTCTTGTGAACCAGACCTATAAGGGAAGGGGCGCCCTCATCTGCGATACGGATCAAGGATTAAAGATCTTGAAGGAGTATAAAGGCTCGGAGGCCAGAGCTGATTTTTTATATAAGGCGTTACTTTTTTTGAAAGAGAATGGACAAAAACGGGTAGACTGTATCGTGAAGACAACAGAAGGGCGCACAATAGCTGAGGATGTAGATAAGACCGTATATCTGATGCGGGACTGGCAGGAGGGCAGGGAATGTGATCCGAAAAGCCGCGATGACATTCTAAGAGCAATCCGTCAGCTGGCCCAGGTACATACTGCATTTGGCAGATACGATGGCGAGATTCCTGACTTTTTAAAGGGACAGCGGTCCATGCTGCTGGAGGAGTATGAAAAGCACAGGCGCGAGCTGAAGAAGGTAAAGAATTATATTGGTGCGAAAAAGAAAAAGAATGATTTTGAGATGGAGTTCGCAAGGCACTGTGATTTCTTTCTGGAACAGGCAGATCAGGTAATCTTGCTTATGAAAAAGGAGCCGGAGGAGGGGCAGGCGGTTTACGGAATCTGCCATGGTGATTTTAATCACCATAATGTGATTTTCTCCCGGGACGGAGTGACCATTCTGAATTATGAGAAAGCGACCTACGATGTGCAGACCGGGGATCTGTGCAATTTTATGCGGAAAATTCTGGAGAAGCACAACTGGAATATGGGGCTTGGCATGGATATGATGGATGCCTATGAGAAGACACGGCCCTTGACGGAGGAGGAGCGGAAGCAGCTCTACATCCGCTTGGCTTACCCGGAAAAATTCTGGAAGATATCCAATCACTACTACAACACCAGCAAAGCCTGGGTATGCGGCCGCGATCTGGAGAAATTAAGCCGCGTCATAGAGCAGGAAGAAGCAAAAGAACGATTTTTAAAGCTGATATCTTACAATCTGGTGTTTTAATTACTGGAAAAGTATGGTATACTGTTCCTGAAAGTAATGAGCAGTGCAAGGACGGAGGAAGATATTTTGAAAGTCAGAAAGTGCAAAAGATTATTATATATCGGTATTTTGATAGCTGCAATGGTTCTCCCAGGGTGCACCAGATCTCCCGGGGAGAGTCCGGACAGCAATGGAAAGCAGACAGAGCAGGGGGAAGCGCCCCTCATAGAGAGTGACGAGCTATACGTCCTTCTCTGCGTCAACACAGAAAAAACAAGTATTTTTCTGGAAAACGTAGTGACCGGGAAGCAGGGGGAATTTCAGTACGATAATGATACGTCTGTCAAAAGCAGGGACAAGGCAGATATAGCAGCTGATCAGCTGCAGTACGGCGAACTGCTTCGCATCAGCTATCTGGAAGAAGAGTCGCTGACGGTAAAGAACAGGCTCACAAAGGTGGAGGTTTCTTCCGATACCTTTGAACTTGCGGATATCATTGGATTTACCATAGATCCGGAAGCGAAGACCATTCTGGTGGAGGACGCCCGGTATTACTATGATGAAGCGCTCACCGTTTTTTCCGATGCGGGGACGATACCCATCAGTGAGGTAAGCTCTCTGGATATGATCTGTATCCGCGGGCAGGAGGAGCGGATTCTGACGCTGGTGGTCACTGCCAGTCACGACCCCAAGGAGTAGTAAATGAATCGATTTTCGTCACTTTCATGGGCGGACAACGAACACAAAAATAGTACAAGTACAGGAGGAAAAGATTATGAATTATCAGGAAGTTTATCAGGAGTGGTTGGAAAATCCCTATTTTGACGAAGCTACCAAGGCGGAGTTAAGGGCCATTGCAGGGGATGAGAAGGAGAAGGAAGAGCGGTTTTACACGGAGCTGGAATTCGGTACCGCCGGACTTCGCGGCATCATCGGAGCAGGAACCAATCGGATGAATATCTATACGGTGCGCAAAGCCACCCAGGGGCTGGCAAATTATATTCTGAGTCTTGGAAATCAGGACATGGGCGTAGCCATAGCCTACGACTCCAGAAGAATGTCGCCGGAGTTTGCGGAGGAAGCAGCGCTCTGCCTCAATGCCAACGGCATCAAAGCGTATGTATTTGAATCCCTGCGCCCCACACCGGAGCTGTCCTATGCAGTTCGCAGACTGGGATGTACGGCAGGCATCAATATCACCGCCAGCCACAATCCGCCGGAATACAACGGCTACAAGGTTTACTGGGCGGACGGCGCCCAGATCACGCCGCCTCATGACACTGGAATCATGGATGAGGTGAAGAAGGTGACGGATTACAATACGGTTAAGACTATGGAGCTGGAGGAGGCCAAGGCAAAAGGACTTTATCAGAGCATCGGCAGCGAGATTGATGATCCATATATTGAAGAGTTAAAGAAGCTGGTGCTTCACCCGGAGGCGATTGAAGCGGTGCAGAAGGATCTGCGCATTGTTTACACACCCCTTCACGGAACAGGGAATATACCGGTGCGCCGTGTGTTAAAGGAGCTGGGCTTTGAGCACGTATACGTAGTTCCGGAACAGGAATTGCCGGATGGGGAATTTCCCACGGTGAGTTATCCCAACCCGGAGGCGGAAGAAGCCTTTGCCCTGGGGCTTGCGTTGGCAAAAAAAGTGGATGCCGATCTGATCCTGGCCACCGATCCCGATGCCGACCGTCTGGGTGTCTATGTGAAGGATGGCCAGAGCGGAGCATACCATACGCTGACCGGCAATATGTCCGGCTGTCTCATCGGCGATTATGTGATCAGCCAGAGAAAGGCGAAGGAAGGGCTGCCTGAGGACGGTGCGTTTATCAAATCAATTGTGAGCACCAACCTGGCGGATGCCATTGCAAAGGATTACGGCATTGCGCTGATTGAAGTGCTGACTGGCTTTAAATATATCGGACAGAAGATTCTGCAGTTTGAGACGGAGGGAAAAGGAACGTATCTCTTTGGCATGGAGGAGAGCTACGGTTGTCTGCCTGGAACCTATGCCAGAGATAAGGATGCGGTGGTTGCATCCATGGTATTGTGCGAGGCAGCTGCGTTCTATAAGACAAAAGGCATGACCCTCTGGGATGCCATGCTGGATCTGTACCAAAGATATGGTTTTTATAAAGAGGACGTGAAGTCCATTACTCTGAAGGGCATCGAGGGACTTCGGAAGATTCAGACTATTCTCGAGACGCTTCGGCAGGATGTGCCCAAAACGATTGGCGGCTATCCGGTAGTCACTGCCCGGGACTACAAGAAGGATACCATTGTGAACATGGCGGACGGCTCTGTAGCACCCACAGGACTGCCATCCTCCAACGTGCTGTATTATGATCTCACGGATGATGCCTGGGTGTGCGTAAGACCTTCCGGAACAGAGCCCAAGATAAAGCTTTATTACGGAGTAAAGGGCGCGTCCATGGGGGATGCGGAACAGAAATCCGAGGCCCTTGGCAGGGCCGTACTTGCCATGGTGGAGGGAATATAAGGAAAAATCGATAAAAGTCCCCTAAAATACACGATTTTCCTTGACAAACAGCGAAAAAACAAGTATAAATATTGGTGTAGATAATTTCGAAGAGTACAAATCTTCAATAG
>CABQGZ010000301.1 GCA_902463835.1 uncultured Lachnospiraceae bacterium | reverse complement strand
CGGCCGGGCAGAAGACGTGTCGTTCTCAAATAATGTGAGGAGAGCCTGCTTGATTAGGTCTGCATCCTCCTGCGTGAAGCCGGTCTTTTCGGCAAGCTGGCAGTTGATGCTGCCAAAGGTAGTATAGACGCCGAAGTCAACGCGGTGCTTCATGCCCATGGTATCGCTGGATTTTTTTGCACCGGATACGCCGTTGACGCTTTTGGTGATCTGCAGGCTGCTGATCTCGACGGGGTCAACGCTGAACGCCGGGTGGATGGATACGGGCCCACGCACACCGATCGAGACACCGTCGGCCTCGCTGCCATTCTTGAAGGCGAACACCTGGCCGAAGCTGCGCACATCCAGCCAGGTCTGGCAGGCGACTTTTGCGTAAACATCGGCGTCTTTTTCTTTTTTCAGTGCAGGGATGGAGTCAGCACGGTCTTTCAGGCTTTTGCAGCCGTCGATGCAGCGGTCATTGGACTGCACAAAAACCGGAGCGCCGAGGTCCATCATGCGGTTGCGGATCTTTCGTTTCAGGCAGACATCCGAGATCTCGCCGTAGCCTTCGTAGGTCTCACGGGGGCGGTTGCCATTGAGCGGGTCCCCATTGGGGTTTGCGTGGCGGACGGAAAGAACAAGGGCAAAGTCGATCTTATGGTTCAAAGTACTCATAATAGTAGATCCTCCTGTTATTTATTCTTCACTCGGATTGGAATTCTTTTTCGATTCTTCGTTTTCACGGCGGAAGGCCATCAGCTGGCTGGAATAGCCAAGGAGATAAAGTTCGCTCAAGGGTTTGTTGGTGAAGTTTTCTTCACCGAGCTGATCGATCAGATCCAGCATGAGCTGATAACGGCGTCGGCTGCCGTTTTTGGACTGGATGCGGCTCAGATAGGGCGTGAGCTTGTTTTGCAGCAGAACGGTCGTTTTGGCGGGTCGCTGTACGAACATGACCTGTGCCCGTTCGGCATTCGTTGTACGTTTTTCATCGGTGGTCAGGTTTTGTGCATAGCGTTCGACCTGCTCTGCGCAGGCGAGGATGCGGCCGAACAGATAGCTGCGGTCGCGGCAGGTTTCATCCAATGCCATAGAATAAGATTCTCCTTTCGATCGGTTGTAATAACCGCAGATCAGCGCACAGGCGATGCTGCGGGTCTTGCGGGCTTCCCAGGGCTCCAGCGTGACGCCTGCCGTAGCACGGCGTACAGCGCTTCGCACAAGGTCATAAGGCAGCGGCCTTCGTTCTACCAGACAGGGAACAAGGCGCTCCAAAGTCTGTTGCTTGAGTTTCTGATCGACCTTTTCTCCGTAAGCAGCTTTCGCGATGTCCTCTGGAGCGGGTGCTCCGACAAACGAAAAATGTTCCTGCTTGGGTTTCGTTCCGGACTGTGCCGGTGCGGGGCGGGAGCGGTATTCCAAAAGCCACACAAAGGTCTTGTGCCAGTCAACGATATTTTCCAGCAGCCGGGAGCCGCTGAGTTCCTGATAATACCGGACCGAAAGGCGGCCTTTGGCACCAGAAGGAGAGTCCAGGATCAGAACGGAAAGCTGGGAGGTGTCGGTCAGCTTCAAGCGGTATCCATGGATCGCCCGATTGAACTGCCGCGCAATGGTCTCGGCGGTGGAAGCTTCCTGTGAGGGCATCAAAGCAAATTCTGGAATCTCCATCTCATCGAGATCATCAGCGGGGGCATTCTGCGCAAGATCATAGGTATCATCGCAAAGCGAGGGAACCGGTTCATCCTGTGTGCCCCAGACCAGGATGGATTCATCACCAAGATTTGTGCCCTGACGGCTGATGAGCCAGCGCAGTGCACTGTGGGCTTCCTGCGTGGTGCGATAGCCGATAGAAAGCGCCTGTCGTGGGTTAAAGAAACGCCCGCGAAAGGTGAAATTCGTTTCGTCGTTGCTGGAAATCAATTTTGCACCATCTCCGGCATTGCGGATCTTTTGTGGGCTGAGCATGGAAATCGCGGTTTTCTCACCAAGAACAGTGCAGTAGTCCTGGTCGGTCAACTGTGATTCATAAAAATGCAGGAAACTGTCCCAGAGTTCGGGTGTGCAGGACAAATCAATGTTGTTGACACGAAAACGGATGAACGATTCAGTCTGGTCTCCAGAAGGAATGGCGCGAACGATTTGGGGCAAAGCATCTTTTTCACCTGTATATTTTGCGGGAAGTCTGCCAGTTTCATCTGTGAACAGGATGCCTTTTGCAAGAAGATCGGGAATCAGGCAGCCTTTTTCGAGGTAGTGAAGTACAGCGCAGACCAATGGGTGGGAAAATGGGGAAGAACACCAGCTGAGAAGCTGTTCGTGATATTTATCCCAGCCGGGCTCCTTTCGCCCACCATAATCGGAATAATTGGAAGCGATGTATTGAAGTTTGTCGGCAAGTGGGTGAGGTACAATGCCGGAAGTTCGTGCGGATGAGCGTTCAGTGCAGGGGATGATCGTGGTTTGTTCATCCTTACGCAGGACAAAAGCGTTCAGAAAATTGCCGTCGAGGTCGAGCTCTACCTGAATCTGTGCCTGCTGGGTGGTGTGACCGACGGGCAGGAGGGTGGCACGATTGGGTTCCTGCCTGCCGATGAGGTCAGGTTCTGCCCGGCGGATGTACTCATAGGTCTGATAACAGCGTTCCAGCCAGCTCATTCGGAGAACACCTCCTGATAAAGATCATCGCAGCTTTGGAGCGTTTCATTCAGGATGAAATGCTTGGCCGACTGCTTCCGGATATCGCGGACGACGGGGCACTCTTCCGGGCGACAGAAGTGGATGATGCCGTTTTCCATCACCGGATACCAGAAACGCTCCTGCATGGTGCCAGTGGTGGTCTCGTCTGCGTAGGTCAGACCATGCAGCATCAGGCCAAGCGGAACAGAGGGAGTGTTGTCGTAAGCACCGGGGCCCTCGCCAAAGGTGCAGGGTTCTACGTAACCCTGACATTCCCGTGTACCGAGAAAGATGTCCCGCCGCCCGCCACGTTCCAGCATTCGCTTGGCGATGGCGTAGTGCTTGTTTTCGTTCCGGTCCTGCGCAAGGTCCGGGCGGTGCTCGTTCCACTCAAAGTGGGCGCGCACCTGATAGGCAACATCGGACAGATATGTATAGATGGAAAGGTCGTTTTTGCCGTTGCTGTAGTTGATGGGACGGATGCCCTTGGATTGCGTTTCAATCCGGTTCAGGATGCGGACATCGGTAGGGACCCAAATAAATGTGGGCTTCCAATAGATGCTTTCCAAAATGCCTTTGAGCGCTTGGTACGTCGGGACGGGATAACTGCACTTCTCGCCGCCCACACGGGTGATGGGGTCGCTGAAAAGTGCATAGCGTCCGGATACAAGCAGAGTGATGGTGTTGGGATATTGCAAAGAAATTCCTCCTTTTTATCAGAAGATCAGAACCTCCGGTGCAGAGGGCTCGGTCTGGATGCCCTTGATGGAGTCATAACAATTGGATTGCAAAAGATAGACGGCTCCTTTTGCTCCGGGTAGGATCGCATGGGCTTGGTCAAGGCGTCGGAACTCGCTGCTATTGAGCTCTACGGTATAATGCTGTGCCGCACGGAACAGTTCGGGACCCGGATGTTCGGTGGACAAAAATAGTGAAACGAGTTTCTGCCCCTGTTCCCGGTACGGCACAATGACGGAAACGGTGTCGCTTTCCAGTGCATGAAATTGCGATTCGGCTGTATCAAATGCTTGAAAAAGCATGACAGGGGAAAGCGGCGGTGCCGAACGGTGGGTTTCCCGATATGCTTTGACACCGGATTTGTTGTCGCTCAGAAGGTCGAGGAGCGTCTGTCCGTCCTGCCCGGTCGGGGCAAGCATCTGGTTCTGCTGACGACCTTCTGAATAATAGGCGTCGTAGTAGGCCTGAATGGAGGCCGGAGAGAGCAGGTCTGTATGAGCAGGCAGGCTGGAAAGCAGACGTTCTGTGGAACGACGCCCCTCATCCAGATCCGGCAGGGAGTCCAGATGTTCTTCGTTCTGTGCGCAGGGGAGCAGATAGACCGGGCGGCAGGACGTTTTACCGTGACGATTGCAGCGTCCGGCGGCCTGTGCGACGCTGTGCAGGCCGGCCGTGCCGCGAATGACGCAGTCAAAGCTCAGATCTACACCTGCTTCAATGAGTTGAGTGCTGACACAGATCAGCTTTTGTGCCGGGTGTGGTGGATCCAGATGGGCTTTGATGGCGTCGATCACATCCATGCGGTGCTGCGGGCAAAGATGTGTAGTAAGGCAGAAAAGCTGAACATCCGAACCCAGAAGAGGTTTTAGATGATCGAATACGGCTTCGACCATCCGGCGGGTGTTGAGGATCACGAGCAGAGAATCATTGGTTTGGAGCTTGTCCAAGGCAAAATCGGCCAGTGATTCGGCAGAAAAACCGGAATGGTCGAGAATGGGGACGATTTCGGTTCGCTTGAATTGCTCAAAGCGTTTTGCATAATCTGGAACGATGTCCTTGGAAGTAGAAAACAAAAGTGGATAAGCAAGTTGCTCCAGAGGAGGCTGCGTGGCGGTGCAGAGGACGATCGTGCAGCCCATCGCCTGCGAAAGCAGGTTGAGTGCAATATTGAATAAGTAGGTGTGTTGCAATGGAAGCGATTGGATCTCATCGAAAAGCAAGACAGCGTTGGCCAGTGAGGGCATTCTGCGGGCGTTGCGACGAGGCGCAGCGAACAGGGTGTTGAGAAATTGAACCATGGTCGTTGCAATGAGGGGCACACCCTGCCAATTCTGTGTTTGTGCCAGAATGGATTCCTGCAGAGTCTCGTCCTGGATGGCGTCCGCGTGATGTTCCAGAACAAGAGCGGAATTGCCGAGCGCCTTCCGGAAATGCCCGGTGTTCTGCCCGATGATCGAGCGATAGGGTGCAAAATAGAAGATCCGGCTGGCATGGGTGTGCTCTGCTGCGTGAATACAGAAACGAAGGCCGGAGTAAGTCTTGCCGCCTCCGGTGGGAACATAGAGCCGGTAAATGCCGGGAGCGGCGTTCCGCCCGGCAGAATGACACTGGTCGGAAATTTCCTGCCGCAGAAAGTCGATCGTGCGGGTTTGTTTCAGGTCTGCAAGAAAGTGCTCCACGGTGTTCGAAAG
>CABQGZ010000300.1 GCA_902463835.1 uncultured Lachnospiraceae bacterium | reverse complement strand
AAATTTTTTCCACAATTCGAGCATCTTGCCATCGCTTATTCCTCTTCCCAAAGTAGATCCTCATGCTCCGCTTTCTTATCCCGGAGCATCAGCTCCTGCACCGCTTCCTTCACCGGTTTGTCGTAAAAAAGTACCTGGTTCACCTGCTCGATGATGGGCATGGGCACCTGGTATTTCTCAGCTAATCCCATAGCCGCTTTGGCGGAATACACGCCCTCCACCACCATCTGTACTTCATCCATGGCCTCCTGCATGGTTTTTCCCTGCCCAATTAACATGCCGGCCCTTCGGTTCCTGCTGTGTACGCTGGCGCAGGTCACAATGAGGTCGCCGATTCCGGTGAGGCCGCTGATGGTCTCATAGCGCGCTCCCATGGCGAGAGCCAGACGCCCAATTTCCGCAATTCCTCTGGTGATCAGCGCCGCCTTGGTGTTGTCTCCGTATCCGAGACCATCCGCCATACCAGCCGCCAGGGCAATCACATTCTTTAAGGAGCCTCCCAGCTCGATCCCCAGCATATCCGGGCTGGTATAGACCCGAAATACCTGGTTCATAAACACATTCTGAATATACTCCGCCGTGCTGCGGTTGTGAGCTCCCACCACGCAGGTGGTGGGCAGCCTCCGCCCCACTTCCTCCGCGTGGCTTGGCCCGGACAGTGCTGCCACATTGGTTCCCGGCAGCTCCTCCTCTATGATCTCCGTCAAGGTCTTTAAGGTGGTCTCCTCGATTCCCTTGGCCACATTGACGATGATCTGCCCCTCCTTCACATAGGGCTTCATGCTCCGGGCGGTGCTTCTGGTATAGACGGAAGGCACAGCCAACACCAACAGTTCTCTGCCGGCCACAGCCTCCTTAAGATCCGCAGTAAAAGCAATCCGCTCCGAAAGCTTTACCCCCGGAAGCTTCGACTTATGCTCCCGGAAGGTTTTTAACATCTCAATCTCCGACTCCACTATGGACCATACAGTCACGTCATGACCGTTATCGTCCAGTAACCCGGCAAGAGCTGTTCCCCAGCTTCCGGCGCCAATGATACTTACCTTTGCCATCGCTACGCCTCCTTTTTGCTCATACCGAATTTATTTTCGGTGCCTGTCAACAGACGTTTGATGTTGGCCTTATGCTTCCACAGCGCCAGCAGCGTAAATACGGCTCCCACAATATAGACCTCCGTCAGATACTGCTCCGCCACTGGAAATATCCCCATCTGCCCAAAGATAATGAGCTGGATATAAAAGCTGATCACCACCAGGATAGAGCCCAGGGAAACATACCTTGTGATCGCCACCGCCAGGATAAAAAGTACCAGACAGATGGGCGCAATATGCCAGAAGCATGCCAAAATGAACCCGGAGGTACAGGCGATGCCCTTGCCGCCCTTGAATTTTAAATAAAAAGGATAGTTGTGTCCTAACACCGCGCCAAGCCCGGCATACATCTCAAGTACCTTTACGCCTTCCGAATACCTGTCGCGGAACAGAAGCCATGCCAGCAGGATTGCCAGCATCGCCTTGCACAGATCGCCGATGAATGTGACCGCTCCGGCCTTCCAGCCCAGGGTGCGCAGCGTATTGGTGGTTCCGGCATTGCCGCTTCCGTGCTCCCGGATGTCGATATTGTGCGCTTTTCCATAGATATAACCTGTCTGAATCAGACCCAACAAATAGCCGATAACCAGGCAGATAATTCGACTGAGTATCATATATTACCCTTCCTTTCTCTCGCGAATAATGAATTTCAACGCCGTTCCCTTGAAGCCAAAGGCATCCCGGATACGGTTCTCCAGATATCTGGTGTAGGAGAAATGCATCAGTTCTTTATCGTTCACAAAGATGACAAAGGTGGGCGGTTTCACGGAGACCTGGGTGATATAGTAAAGCCGCAGCCGCTTTCCCTTGTCTGAAGGGGGCTGCTGCATGGCTACCGCCTCCGTCATAATCTCATTCAGCACGCCGGTAGATACCCGCAGAGAGTTGTTCTCCAGCACCACGTCGATCATCTCAAAAAGCTTGTTTAAACGCTGTCCTGTCTTGGCTGAGATGAACATGATCTCCGCGTATGGCATGAAGCTTAAAATCTCCCGGATCCGCTCCGTATGCTTGTAAATAGTCTTGTCATCCTTCTCGATGGCATCCCATTTGTTGACGGCAATGATGATTCCCTTGCCCCGCTCGTGGGCGATTCCTGCGATCTTGGCGTCCTGCTCCGTCACGCCCTCGGTAGCATCGATAACGATCACCACCACATCGGCCCGCTCCACAGCAGTCACAGCACGGATGATGCTGAACCGCTCGATCTCTTCCTTGATCTTATTCTTCCGGCGCAGTCCCGCCGTGTCAATAAACACGTACTCCCTGCCCTGGTACTTGATCTCCGTGTCGATGGCGTCCCGGGTAGTTCCCGCGATATCAGATACGATCACACGCTCCTCCCCGGTCAGCTTATTAATAAGGGAAGATTTTCCTACGTTGGGCTTCCCCACAATGGCGATCTTGGGCCGGTCGTCCTCCGTCTCCTCATCCACATCCTCCGGAAAATGCTTCGCTACCTCATCCAGCATGTCCCCAAGGCCTAAGCGGGAGGATGCGGAGATCGGCACCGGATCCCCGATGCCCAGGTTATAGAATTCATACACATCCGGCATGAATTTTTCAAAGCTGTCCACCTTGTTCACCACCAGAACCACCGGTTTTCCGGATCTGCGCAGCATGTCCGCCACCTTGGAATCCGAATCCACCAGCCCCTGGCGCACATCGGTGATAAAAATAATCACGTCCGCCGTGTCGATGGCGATCTGGGCCTGCTCCCGCATCTGGGACAGGATGATATCCTTACTCTCCGGCTCAATACCGCCGGTATCAATCAGTGTAAATGCCATATTCAGCCAGGTCACATCCGCGTAGATGCGGTCCCTGGTCACACCTGGCGTATCCTGGACAATGGAAATACGCTCTCCTGCCAGCACGTTAAACAGTGTGGACTTCCCCACATTGGGGCGTCCCACAATTGCAACAATCGGTTTACTCATCTTTTTCTCCTTACTCTCCCGTGAAATCCATCCGCCCGCAATATGCTCCGGATCTTTCGGCGGGACTACTGTAACAGACATTCCAACAAATGATGTCCGTTTGATTCTACAATATCGACGGGCACTTGTAAAGCACTTTTCACTTCATCCAGGGTGATATCGTCCAAAAAGACCTCCTCGCCGCTGCGCAGAAGGTTACATGGAAGCAGCAGACGCGCCCCCAGGGGCTTGTCCCTCAGCTGCGCAATGATATCCTGCCCGGTCAGCAGGCCGGATACGGTGATCAGCTCCCCGAAGAAACGGTTTTCGATGGGATAGATCACAATCTTCCGATCCGGGAAGCATTCCATGAACCGATCTGCAAGCTTCCGGATATGGGGGGCGGCTAAAAGGCCGGTGGCGATGGAGATGACCGCCGGCTCCGATTCCGCTATTCTCTGATCATTCCTCTCTTCCAGCGCCTCCATAAATTCATTTTCCAGAAGCCGCAGCATCCCTACCCCGTTCTCCAGCTGCAGGTAGCCGTCATAGCTCTCCTCCTTCGGCAGCTCCTGCTCCGCCATGAGATACCACTCGTCGCTGGCATGAATAAAATGAAGACCATGCGTTTCAAAGCACATCTTCTGCCATCTGTGAATGGTCTCAAGTACCGCTATGGCGTCCTCTTTTTCAAAAGGTTCCAACGGATAAAGTCCCTCCCGGTATCTGCTCAGGCCTACCGGAACCACGGAAACACTCTCCATGCAGGGCAGATACTCCGTCAGATCCCGAATGCTGCGCTCCAGCTCCTCCCCGTCATTGACGCCTTTGCACAGGACGATCTGACCGTTCATGGTGATCCCGGCGTCATAGAGCTGCTTTATCTTCCCCAGTGCCTCACCGGCGAAGCGATTGTTCAGCATCTTACAGCGAAGCGCAGGATTCGTGGTCTGTACCGAGATATTGATGGGGCCCAGCTTGTACTCGATAATTCGCTGGATATCCCGTTCCTTCATATTGGTGAGGGTCACATAATTGCCCTGCAAAAAGGAAAGACGCGAATCATCGTCCTTAAAATACAGGGTATCACGCATTCCCTTTGGCATCTGATCAATAAAGCAGAAGATACATTTATTATGGCAGGATTTGTAGTCATCCATGAGTCCGTTTTCAAATTCGACGCCAAGATCCTCCTCGTATTCCTTTTCGATCTCCAGCTCCCACTCCTCGCCGTTTTTCTTCCGAACCGTTACCGTCAGATACTCCTCATTTGTATAGTAGTGATAATCAAATACATCTGTAATCTCATTGCCGTTAATCGTAAGAAGCTTGTCTCCAGGCTCCAGCTCCAGCTCTTCGGCAATGCTTCCTGGTACTATTTTATATATAACATGTTCTCTCAAGATTGTGATTGTCTCCTTTTCATTTCTGCCTCCAATCAATTTTTCTGTTACACTCATTATCGCAAAAAGTCCTTCCGAATACTCTTACAATGATACTATCATAACAAAAGAAAGAAAGTCAAGTTAAGGGGAGGATTTCCTATAGAAAAACAGCGCCGGATGCGGCGCTGTTTTATTTCAAATACAGATTATCCCCTCACGATAACACTCACAGATATATTCCCGCGACTGGTAATAAAAGTCGGTGTTGTAATTAGAGATTACATCATCAATCCATGAGGTGTAAACCTCCATCAGCCGTTCTACAATATGTTCTGTATCGTCACCGGAAATATCTTCTATCAGCCGTTCATATACTTCGCCAATGATCCAGTAATCCGGCACATCATAGCGGCAGGCCGCAACATTATCAAACATATCCGCCGGGATATTCAGATTCGTAATGAAGTCGTCCGCCGTCTTTTCAATCGGTTCACAGTGGAACACATCCGCATAGCGATAGATACGTGCAATCACTTTGTTTCCAAGAAAGCGAACCAGCTCGGAACGTTTCATTTTCCGCTCCCGTCCGATAAACTCGATCAGGCTGCAGGTATAAAACAGTGCACTGTTATTTTTCATCCCGAACCTCACTTCCTTTCACGAAAGACAGGGTGGCCAAAGCCCTGGCTGTATGGAAACTGATCTGATGCGTCGGCTTTTT
>CABQGZ010000299.1 GCA_902463835.1 uncultured Lachnospiraceae bacterium | reverse complement strand
AGATGACACATAATTATTGATTATAGATATTTTCTATTGTTATATTCTGATAAAATTTCTGCAAAATATCCGTGTAGGACAGCCCTGCCTTCGCCATCCCGTTGGCTCCGTTCTGGCTCAGGCCGATGCCATGGCCGTATCCGCCGCCAAACAGTACAACGCCACTCTCCGACTGCTCTGCCACAAAAGCCGCACTGGGCAACAGCGCGCCGGGTGAAATATCCTTTCCGTCCTTATCCGCCAGAGAACGAACCGCCCCTCCTAATACTTTACGAATATTATACTCCGTTGTCAAGAGAATACTCCCCTTCTCACAGTTGATACGGAGCTTTTTTTGCACACCGCCGCTGGTCCGCTCCTCCGTCGCCAGACTTACGATCGCTCCAAGCTCTGCCGGCGCCATCTGACTGGGATTTCCGCTGCTGTCAAAGATCTGTACATGATCTTTATTCACTGCCCTCCGCTCTGTCACTGCCTTATTTATCTCCTCCCGACCGCCAGAAAGATCCAGATTTGCCTGCCAACGATAGTAGGGCATGTCGCTGTCGTAAGCGCCACAACCGCTGCTTTTTATAAATTCCACAAATACCTCTTCCTTGGAAAAATCCCTTCCCGTTCCATCCAAAAGCAACGATGTGCTCTTTAGATATCCGTTTCCCGGATCCTCCCCCTGGTTCCAGACCTCCATGCCCTGGGTAAAACCACAGGAGGTGGAATAATAATAAGCTTCCGCAATGGTTCCCTCATATTTCAAAACTTCTCCCACGGTATCCCGCACCGCCAGCGTGGTTCGCTCATCCCGCACCTGCTTATTATACACCTGATAGTTGGTGGTGTCATCCACATTTGCACCAAAGGCCGCATATTTTCCATTGGTAAGCTGGATACTGGCATAGCTTCTGGCACAGACTGCCTGGGCACGCAGCGCCTCCATCTCATAGGAAGCCGGCATCTCACTGGGCACAACGCCACACAGGTAATCCTCCAGAGACAGCTCATTGACCACGCATAAGCCCTCCGGATAACGGCGCACTTCAAAGCTTCCCTGATACCCGTTGGTCTGGGACTCCCCGTTTTCATTGACAAGCATGATCTCCCCCTGATCCGTGGCCGTATCAATGCGAAGAAAGCCTTCCTGGCCCTCACTCCAGTAATCAGAGGCCCGGATCACCGTTCCCGCCACAAGCTTCTCCTGCTGCTCGCCAAAGGTGACCGTCGTCTCCTCATTTGACATCACGTACACGCTCGGATAATAAGGGGAATCCCCATTTAAAAGAAGCACACGCATATTTTCGATCCCCGCCGGCTCCTTCAGTATGATCCCGCAGACCTGTCCCTTGGCCACCACAAAATCAGCCACAAGATTGCCGATGACAAGCTTTGATTCATCCAACTGCTCCACGGTCCCGTAAGTCTTATAAATTCGCAGATTACCGCTGTGTTTCAGGCTTCCGTACCCTGCAATCTCAATCTGTTCTTCATTGTAGGAGATCACCGTCCCCTGAATGGTCGCCTCCTTTTTATAGACGGCAGATATGGTCCCTTCTGTCCACACCAGGTCACAGACTGTGTCAGTGATCGTTTCAGACAGATTCGGAACCGCAATGGTCAGCAACTCCTTTTCAAACAGCACCTGTACCTTGCCTTCCCCCGTGTGATGAACAAAGACATCCGTCCACGTCACCGGCTCGGTCAGCCGGTTTCGAAGTCCGATAACCGCCCCATCCATGAGATACACCCGATACATGTTGTTTTCTGCGATATATTCTTTGCCGCTCAGAACCTGCTCGTAGCCCTTATTGGTCAGCCAACATCCTTCTTTTTCTTTCCCGCCAAGAAACACTCTGTCCTCCGCTGTCACCTTCCCGGATCCATCCAGAAGATCCAGCACCTGATCATACACTTCAAAGAATACATGGCGGGGTACATTTTTCCAGTCCGCCCCGGCTTTGTATGTGACATAGGATTCCACGCCCAGCCGCTGGAGCACCTCCTCCAGCTCCTTGTAGCTGAGCTTCCCTTTGGCGATCTTTGATACCTCTTTCTCCCATCCCTTTGTATCATAATATGTAAACTGAAGCAGCGCAGGCAGTTCCTTTGCCATGATGTAATCATCCGAAAAAGATGCCCCCGCCTTATGCCGGATTCCATAGATCATACCTGTACCAACTGCCAACAGGATCAAAATGCCTGTGATTATAATAGATAACCTTTTTCTCCCCATACGCCCCCTGACTTTCCTGTCATAACAAGTGAACTATTTTCCGGATTATAAATAAACTGCACGTCCCTATCTATAAGGCTTACTTCTGCGCTACGATCTACACATGCCCATCTATAAAACATATTTCCTCCTACACCCTAATATGCCTGTAAGTAAAATCAATAATTTCTCCATTCGCAAGTTGGACTCATGCTGCACAGCTAATTCTCCTATGCGCCCGTACATAGAAAAAGCTGCCTAAGTTTCCTTAAGCAGCTCTTGTCTTTTGTACATTCCATCTTGTGTATCTTACAAATGCTCTTTTGTAACAGCTTACGTAAGAATTCTTTTGTAAAAGCTTTCGTATGGCAGAAGCTCCGTTATCAGCAGCTCTCCTGCATATTTTTGCTTCCCAAAATGCCGTTTCCTGCAATTTTGACTCCTAGCAAAGCTAGGTGGGTGTCCGCATCTGCTCCGCTGCCTTCCGCTGATCATCCACTTTCGTCACATTGCGAAAGCTTTGCGGCCTGACATAATAGCAGAGATATAGGAGTCCCGTAAACGAAAATGTAGGTTCAAAATAGCAGGGTATCGAACACCCCAGGAATCTTCGTGTCTTCTCTTTAATTCGATTATACTCTATTATGCCCATCTTTTCAACTATAAATTAACGTTAATTTAAGGATGAAATTCCAGGTAATGGAAAAAAGACAAGCCCCAAAGAGGCTGTCCTTTTCCGATATTGCTTATTATAACTGCGGTCCAGCTACAACCAGAGCCTTTCCAGCTTCATTTCCTTCGTATTTTGCAAAGTTCTTCACGAATCTCTGTGCCAGATCCTTTGCCTTAGTCTCCCATTCAGCCGCATCGCCGTAGGTGTTGCGCGGATCAAGAATGTTGGTGTCTACACCCGGAAGCTCTGTGGGCACTTCAAAGTTGAAGTAGGGAATCTTCTTGGTGGGTGCATTCAGGATATCTCCGCTTAAGATTGCGTCAATGATACCGCGGGTATCACGGATGGAGATACGCTTGCCAGTGCCGTTCCATCCGGTATTCACCAGATATGCCTTGGCACCGCTCTTCTCCATTCTCTTTACAAGCTCCTCTGCATACTTGGTAGGATGCAGCTCCAGGAATGCCTGACCGAAGCAAGCGGAAAATGTGGGTGTGGGCTCTGTGATGCCGCGCTCTGTTCCGGCAAGCTTTGCGGTAAAGCCTGACAGGAAGTAGTACTGTGTCTGCTCCGGAGTGAGGATGGATACCGGAGGAAGCACGCCGAATGCGTCTGCGGACAGGAAGATTACCTCTTTCGCTGCCGGTGCAGAAGAAATCGGGCGCACGATATTCTCAATGTGGTTGATCGGATAAGACACACGTGTATTCTCGGTTACACTGTCATCATCGAAATCAATCTTTCCGTCTGCGTCCAGAGTCACATTCTCAAGAAGCGCGTTGCGCTTGATGGCATTGTAGATATCCGGCTCAGAATCCTTGTCCAGATTGATGACCTTGGCATAGCAGCCGCCCTCGAAGTTGAATACGCCGTTGTCATCCCAGCCGTGCTCATCATCGCCGATGAGGAGACGCTTCGGGTCTGTGGACAGTGTGGTCTTACCTGTTCCGGAAAGTCCGAAGAAGATTGCTGTGTTCTCGCCGTTCAGATCGGTGTTGGCAGAGCAGTGCATGGAAGCGATGCCCTTAAGCGGCAGGTAGTAGTTCATCATGGAGAACATACCCTTCTTCATCTCTCCGCCGTACCAGGTGTTGACGATAACCTGCTCACGGCTTGTGATATTAAATACGACTGCAGTCTCAGAATTCAGACCCAGTTCTTTGTAATTCTCAACCTTCGCCTTGGATGCGTTGTAGACAACAAAATCCGGCTCGAAGGTCTCAAGTTCTTCTGCTGTGGGCATGATGAACATATTTTCAACGAAGTGTGCCTGCCAGGCAACCTCCATGATAAAGCGAATCGCCATACGTGTGTCTTTGTTGGCTCCGCAGAAAGCATCTACTACGTAAAGCTTCTTGTCAGAAAGCTCCTTCAATGCGATCTCCTTCACCGCTTCCCAGGCTTCCTGTGTAGCCGGATGGTTATCATTCTTATACTCATCGGAAGTCCACCATACCGTGTCTTTTGAGTTCTCATCCATCACGATAAACTTATCCTGTGGGGAACGTCCGGTGTAGATGCCGGTCATTACGTTCACTGCGCCAAGCTCGCTCTCCTGTCCCTTTTCGAAGCCACTAAGATCTGCCTTGGTTTCCTCTTCAAATAACAGTTCATAGGAAGGATTGTGCACAATTTCTGTAGTTCCATTGATACCATACTTGCTTAAATTCATTTCTGCCATCTTACATTTAACCTCTTTTCTCCAATATAGTATGCGGCTGCCAGGCAACCTGTATGATAACTGCCTGTAGAACAGGTCTTACGATATCTTTTTGGGGAGGTGGGGCGTTCCAACTCCACCTTAATAAGAATAGCGTCATGTTAATTTTTTGTCAATGTTTTTTTGCGATTTTTTAGCAAAATTTCAGATTATCCTTTCCAAAGGCTCCGGGCAGAAGCTCACCAAGTGTCATTTCCTTGTAGTCCTCCTCGCTGTTGGCCAGAATCACCTTGAAGGCTTCTGGATCACAAAACTCCGCCAGCACCTGCCGACAGACACCGCAGGGCGTCAGATAGTCCCCGTGATCCCCTGTCACAACAATGGCCTTGAAGCTGCGGCATCCCTCAGATACCGCCTTCGCCACCGCGGTGCGCTCCGCACATATGGACGGACTGTAAGCTGCGTTCTCTATATTACATCCGGTAAAAATCCGATCATCTTCTGTCAGCAATGCTGCTCCCACCCGGAAGTTCGAATAGGGCACATAGGCGTGCTCTTTGGCCTCTATGGCTGATTTAATTAAATTTTTATAAAACATCTCTTGTT
>CABQGZ010000298.1 GCA_902463835.1 uncultured Lachnospiraceae bacterium | reverse complement strand
GTCCAGACCTACCCGCTCCAATCCTATTCTGAGTCAAAAGTGGGTCAGAGAAAGCGAAAATGTAGAGATAAACCGTTTTTATACAACTAACGCGGATAAGAGGTCTAAGTGATCGTGAGGCTTTTCTTACCCGCTATACCAGAATACAGCAATTTTACCCATTTTCCCAATGTCGCCATTTGCCATATTCCGTTAGGCTCATTTGCGATAATCATAAAATCCAAATCTGAATCATCAATGTAATCAGTGGAAAGAAAAGTGCCTGAGTAATTTTATCAAGAAATGAATAGGGGAAATTTTGCTATGTGTCGACCAACTATGCGAATAAGGAGTGCCCAACTTTGGGCACTCCTTTCAACTTTGCGGTTTTTTTATTTGCAAGTGTCATTTCCGCCATTTTACTGCTAATGAGGTGCGATTGGGATTACAACACAGAGTTCTGATTTTTTCTTTCAATTTGTTTAATTGTATCATTTACGTGACGATCGTGTTGCGGAACTTTTTGGAAAATGCCGAGTTTTGAGCAAGCCTCGCTCGAAACTCGGCGTTTACATTTATTTTTTTCTCTGCTAAGCTGTGCTCACGGTTTGAATGAGAACATCATTTAAATTGCAAAATGACAAAATCATGAAAGGGTGGGAATTGTATGGATGAGAGATTTAATTTCCTCTTCCTGACGGAAGAGGAGGCTGTCAAAGCCGGCGCCGGCAATATGGAGCGCTGCATTGAAGTCATGGACGAGGTGTTCGAGCTGCTCGGTCAGGGTGACTACCTGATGGGCACGCCGAACCATAACGCGCACGGCATCAAAATTTATTTTCCCAAAGAACCGAAGTTCCCCGATATGCCCAAAAAGGGACCTGACCGCCGTTTTATGGCGCTCGTTGCCTATCTGGGAGGCCGTTTCCATGTATGCGGTGAAAAATGGTACGGCTCAAACATTGCCAACCGTGACCGCGGCCTGCCCCGCTCGATCCTGACAACGCTTCTGAATGATCCCGATACCGGCGCACCGATTGCGTTTCTTTCTGCCAACACCCTCAGCGCGACCCGTACAGGCGCGATCCCCGCACTTGGCGCCAAATACTATGCCCGCAGGGACGCCGAGGTTCTTACCCAGATCGGCGCGGGCGTGGTTGGCCGCTCCTGCACGAACGCCCTGCTTCTGGTGCTAAAAAACATTAAGGAGGTCCGCGTTTACGACCTGAACCGTGATGCCGCGCAGAGCTACTGCGATGAGCTGGAAAAGAACTTCCATGTCAAGGCGGTCGCCGCCGACAGCATCGAGCAGGCCGTGCGTGATGCGGATGTAGTCAATGTCGTCACTTCCGGCGCTGTCTCCCCGAAAATTGAGGACGAATGGCTCAAGGAAGGCGTGCTGCTCTCCCTGCCCGCAAGCGCCGACATCAGCAAAAAGATGATGTGCGAGTCCACGATCCTTGTGGACAACTGGAAAATGTACGAGGCCTACGCCAATGAGCTGCGCGATGAACCTGGCGGCTATGCCGCAAACCTCAGCGGAATCTGCGGTTATATGATGGATTTGGTGTACGACGGCGAGATTGCCAAGGACAGCATCGTAAATCTCGGCGATGTGGTCGCAGGCAAGGCCGCCGGCCGCAAGAGCGATATGGAACGTGTCATTTACATCATGGACGGAATGCCCGTTGAGGATGTTGCGTGGGGATATGAGATCTATCAGAACGCCCAGCGTCTCGGTCTCGGCACCAAACTGAATCTCTGGGGCGACAGATAAGCCCGAATCAATATTTTTAGGAGGAACGACAACATGACAGTCAACGATTTTCTACTTGATTTTGCGGTAGCCTCGGTCTTTATTATGTTGGGTCAGCTGCTCCGTGCGAAAATCAAATTCTTCCAGCGCTTCTTTATCCCCGCCAGTATGCTGGCTGGCTTTATGGGTCTCGCTTTCCGTTATCTTCTGCCCGGATTTCTGCCAATGTCTGATAAGATCGGCTCCTATCCGACGATGCTCATTCTTATCATCTTCGCCGGTGTTGGTCTCAACGGCTTCAGCATGAATAAGGGCAAGAACAACGGCGAGGTCGGCCGTATGTGCTCCTACCTCTCCTACAAGATGGTCGCGCAGGTCATCCAGTACGGTCTTGCTCCGGCCTTTTCCATTCTGCTGATCTCAAAGCTGTGGCCTGAGATCAACTACGGTTTCGGTCTGTTGCTGGCAGCCGGCTTCTCCGGCGGTCACGGCACGGCGGCCGCCGTCGGCAGCAGCTTTGCAAATCTCGGCTTCACTGACGCGCTGGATATCGGTCAAACCTGTGCCACAGTCGGCATCCTTGCCGGAGTGTTCGGCGGCATGTTCTTCATTAAGCTTGGCACCAAAAAGGGCTGGACAAAGTACATCAGCGATTTCAGCTATCTCTCCGGTGAGCTGAAGACCGGTCTTGTTCCCAAGGAAAACCGTACGGAGCTCGGTAAGGCGACGACCTCCTCGGTCGTACTTGATCCTCTCGCGTGGCACTTTGCGATCCTTATGGTCGCCGCCGGCGCGGGCCGTCTGCTCTATAAGTTCTTCTACGATAAGTTCAATTTTGACGGTCCCTCCTACCTGTATTCCTTCCTGGTTGGTCTGCTGTTCTTCTACATTTTCAAAAAAACGCATGTGGATTACTACGTTGATACCAATGTCACAAGCCGTATCACCGGCACCTGCACAGACTATCTCGTATTCTTCGGCATTGCCTCCATCAACCTCGGCATCATCGTCAAGTACGCCATGCCGTTGGCGCTGCTGCTTCTCTTCGGCATTTTCATCGTTGTCATCACGCTGATGTACTTTGGCCCCGCCATGAACAAGGGCAGCTGGTTTGAGCGCTCGCTGTTCGTCTTCGGCTATTCCACTGGCGTCTTTGCGATCGGCTTCATCCTGCTGCGCATTGTCGATCCCGAGAACAAGTCTCTCACCCTCAACGACACTGCGTTTGCCTGCATCTTCACCACCTTCAGCGAGCTCTTCACTTGGTCCTTCGGTCCCATGATGCTGCTCAACGGCCAGCACTGGCTGTTCATCGGCATCCAGGTTGCGATTATGACCGTGTGCCTCATTGTTAACCTTGTAATGAAGTGGTGGTGGATCAAGGAACCGCTGAACCGTCCAGCAGTCGGCGAGGATGGATATTGAGCAAAAAATGATATTGTATTTCTTCACTCACCTTACAAAATAGCAATTTCCTTTCGCGTTGCAGGCCTGTCTCATTTGACAGGCCTGCAACGTATCCTTATCTCCACACATCTCTGCTACCCATAGGACTTGAATGTGCTATTCAAATTTGCTAATATATTATCACAGTCTACCGGAGAGGAGCACATTAAAAAATGAATGAAATGAAAAACCTGCCATTCAAAGACGGATACATTGACGGAATCACGATTCTAAATTTGGAGGGCGAGGTGCTCTTTTCGGCAAAGTTCAATGCTAAACTTTCCAATCCGGATGAATCTCAGCGGCTAATTGGAAAGCGATACCTTGACTTGTATGAAAACCTGACGCCGGAAAACAGTACGCTATACCGTGCCATGCAGACCGGATGTCCCGTCTACGAGGAAAATCAGTACGTCAAGCTGGCAGGCAAGGACGGCATCACAATCAAGGCATTTTCTATCCCAATTCGCAGCGGCGACCGGATCGTCGGCGCAATTGACCTTTCGTGTCAAGAAGGGCAGGACGGTGGAAGCAACGATGACCGTGTTGAGATTGCCTTGAATGAGGAAAGTTTCCGCAGTGAGCAGACATATAAGCTCATCAGCCAAATGCGGGCTATTTATGAATATGACGATATCATTGCAATCAATCGTCAAATGAAAAATGCAAAAGAGTATATCAAGGTCGTTGCTGAATGTGATCTTCCCGTAATGCTCTGTGGAGAAATCGGCACCGGAAAGGAAATGTTTGCACATGCGATTCATAACACGAGCGAGCGACGCGACGAGCCCTTTCTTTCACAGAACTGTGCGGCAACACCAGAATCACTTTTAGAGAATGTCCTTTTTGGTATGCCGGAAAGTAAAGGGCTTCTTGAACTGGCTGGTGGTGGTACCGTGTTTTTAGACGAGATTGACGGGATGCCACCCTACCTTCAATACAAACTCCTGCGAGTTCTGCAATCAGGTGTACTTTGCACCTCTGATGGGGTTACCCACCAGCTGAACGTAAAGATTATTGCCTCGCTCAGTCGGGATCCGAAGCAGTGTATCGAGGATGGAACGCTTCGTCAGGACGTATACTATTATCTCAGCAAGCTTTCAATTTCAATTCCGCCTCTACGTGAGCGTAGAGAGGATATTCGTTGTTTTGTTGAAACATATATCAAGAAACATAATAAGACATTTCATAAAAATATCCGCTATATCTCCAATAAACTTGTCGATAAATTGCAGGAGTGCGCATGGCCGGGCAATACTGGTGAACTGGAGCAAGTTGTGATTTATGGAATGAGCGTTGTAGACAGCAAAAGCGATACATTGCGCTTTTCTGATATTGAAAAGCGCTACCGCACGCTTGCTCGTTTAAGCATGGAAGAGAGCATGCAGAATTTTCCGCCAAAGGATTCACTTGATCAGGCGGTGAATATCTATGAAAGGGAACTGATTCAGCGGGCCTTTACAGCAACTTCCGGTAACATCACAGAGGCTGCGAGAATTCTCAATATTCCACGGCAGACGTTGCAACGAAAGATTAAACAATACCAGATCAGACAGGCAAATGAATAGAGTAGTGAAGCGAACCGCTTTGACGCTCGCACGGAAAGCAATTTTACAACACGGCGTATACTAAGAATAACGCGAAAGCGTTTGCAACCGAATTTCCCGGCAAGGCTATCTGCATATTAGCAAGAAATAGGCACCGTGCGGGGAGCGACGCTCACCTAACTGCGGAAAACGACAAATGAGCCGTTTTGACAAGCGACCGTCCAGCGTTTCAGAAGCCCGCAACGCATGCCGAGGGTAGTGATACTATCCACACCTCGCGTGTGTGGATAGCCCTGCACGCAGAGCGAAAAAACAGCAACATTGCCAAATTGCAAACAGGTTAGCGTAGCCCAGCGGGGCTGCTGTATGTTTCGCTGATCATGGACTGCTTCAACGGCGAGATCGTCGCGCTTGAAATGCGTGACAATAGG
>CABQGZ010000297.1 GCA_902463835.1 uncultured Lachnospiraceae bacterium | reverse complement strand
ATCTACACCTTCTTCGCCAGGTAAGGCCGGATAAGCGGATTTGAGTTGTGCGGCGAATGTCGCAGCATCAGGATGAGATTCAAGGAGTTCACGAACCTTTGTAAGGTAAGATATTCTGAAATCAATGTCATCCTTATGAGCCACGCCGCCATGGCATCCGAGCCAAATACTTGCACCAGAACGTTCTGCCTCTACCAGTCCTTCAAGTGCCTGGTTCACAGCCTCAGCTGAAGAAATCTGAAGAGTATGCATATGGGCTTTGGCCGGAGCCCAATGCATCAGGCTGGCAGTACCGTCAATCAAAATCATTGAACCTGGGAAATCATTGGCAGGACCGCGGTCGAAGCGGAAGTCAATGCCGGCCAACTTGATAGTGTTTCCGAAAGGAACCTCACGGACATCACCCTCAGCAAGTTCAACCATAGAATCGCCGAAAGATTGCCTGAAGCCGGACATCATGGAAGCATAGACGCCCTCATTGGTAAATTTATGCATTCCTTTAGGCATTACTATCGCCTGGCTCTCCTGACCTCCGAGATGATAGTCGATAATAGCAGATTCTACAGGCTTGCCAAGACCGGCAAGATAGGTGTCAAATTCTGCGAGCGCATCCTTAAATAGAGGAGCCTCGAGAACTACGAGGGCATCTTTGCCTTCTACGATGTAGCTGGCATCACCCATGACGTCATTTGAATAATAGACGTGGAGTGTCGCATTCTTAAGAGCGACAGTTTCAAATTTACCTTGTGCATTTACCATAACATTTGCTGCAATGATGGCGGCAGCTGCCAATAAAAACTTTTTCATATTACTTACTCTCTTTTAGTTTGTTGCTTTCCTTTTCGCAGTGCAAAGTTGAGAACAAATAATGGAATTCACAAGAAGGCACGAGAACGAAAGTCACACACCTTTAGGTAAGTTATGCTGTTCAATAGACGCGTTACAGGTTGTCCACTGTTTTATTTCTGATTTGATGTTCTTTCCAACCGTGATATGTTGCCCAATTCGCGTGATTTATCTAAATTTGACACGTCGAAATTCGCGACAGCCACGTTACGGATTCCGGAACATTGGATTTGAACTGGATTTGACATGGAAAATACTTACGACATTGAAACTTACATTGATAAACTCGAGGGAGAACTCGTGCGAATCTGTCGCGAATGCGGCTTTCCTGTGACGTCGGCGCCCAAGGAGGAAGCAGCGTCCCAAACAGCACCGTCAATGCTCTTGTCAAGTCCTGACATTGACGGGCATTGGCAAAAATTGGGCGGAGACTATGTCGCAGATGCAATGCCGCAAATTGCTGATTATCCTACAGTTGCTGTCGCATGGGCTGCTTATCTGGGTATGGCTGTGGCCTGCGGTTGGGATTCGGACTGGGCAATGTGTGCGAACATGCCTTATTCAGTCTATTATGGCCGTCAAGGCTTCGATGACATGGATGACCACATCATCAGTGACATTATCGGCATTGACCTGAATTCTCCGGAAGCCGAGTCTCTTCGGGAACTTTTCCGCAAATGTGCAGATGCCACAGTCTCGCTGATACATCACGAACACATTGAGCCGCAGGGTATTGCCGCATACCAGGTCTTCGTGGCATCCTGTCAGGAGATGTACCGTATCGGCGCTGCGGTCGAACTCGCGCGTCTCGGCTACAAGTTCGAAAAACTATAACCACTTTCATAATATACGTCAACAACTATGGCAAAGAATTTCGGAACGACATGGTGGGGAAACCGCTGGCTCCAGTCATTGACACATATTGATTATGAAAACAGAATCCCGAGAGGAGCATCTTATGCCCGATCAGGAGCTGTGAGCGAAGTAAAAGTGACTGGAAACATCATAAAGGCAAAGGTCCACGGAAGGCGCATCAGACCATACTCGGTGACACTTATTATACCGCCATTTTTTCCTGAAGACATTGACAAACTCATAGATGGAATTATCGCCCGCCCGGAAATAGTATCCAAAATGCTTAAACATGAGCTTGATCCGGCAGTTCTTGACATTGCATCGGAATGTGGATTGAAGATATTTCCGGAAAAATGGACGGACTTCAAGATGCAGTGCAACTGTCCTGACTGGGCTGTACCGTGCAAGCATATTGCTGCGGTTATATACATGATGAGCCGCGAGATAGACAACAACCCGTTTGTAGTATTCCAGATCCATAATGTCGATTTGCTGGCAGAATTGAAAGCGCGCGGTGTGGAAGTCGATGCCGCAGCCAAAATGTCGGAAGTGCCATTGCTTAAGGATATCGTGGAATACAGGGCAACGAAAGACTTGTCAAGCACTCCCCCACAATTCCACAGAGTCAACTTTTCCCGACTTTCAGACCGGCTTGAAGTCCTGCTGATGCTTCTTCCGCAGAATCCCACATTCGATGTTACCGGCGATTTCAAAGAAAAATACTCCAACCACATTCGTCGTTTGCAGCAGTACGCGCGCAAGTTCTTAGATGGGAAAACAACTGTCGAAAAACTATTCAATGTCAATGAAATCAATGAAGAAGATCATCGGATAACCGAGGATGCAGAGTTCATGCTCGATATGGATTTCTGTCTGAATTGGTCTTTGCTGTCGCCGGACAATGATTTGTCTGACAATGATTTATTGGCTGAAACAGCCAGAATCAATCCTGATTTTTTGCCGGATTATTCTCCGAGCACGACAGCTCTTCATCAAGGAATATTTACATCAATCCATCTTTTGGCCAAGGGCGACATTGAACCGCAGATAGTAAAACTGGAGAACAAGCTTTTTGCTGTCCGATGGCTGCCTTGCAAGATTGACCCTGAAGTGGGCAATGTGCTCTCAAGTCTTGACAGTCTGATTCCTGACAGAATGATTCGTGTCAATGTAGGGAAAAGGAGTAGATATGTATTGAGTAAGGCAGAGATATTGGTATCGTTCCTGTTGGGCAAGATGATACCGGAGATTTCGCTGACCTCCCGCACAACATTGACAGGACTATTCTTCAACAATCAGCAGATTGGCTTCGCTCAACCGGGAGAAACCGAAATACCTGGAAGCATTTGTGCCTGGTTGTCATCTTATAATATACGTCGCTCACGTTACACTCCTGTCCTTATTATCGATGAAGTAAGCGACTTGCTCCTGGGTGACCTGTTCGAAATGAACATAGCAGTGGATAATATAGATGAGAACAACTTCGATTCTGTTCCCCTGTCCCTAGTCCTGACCGATGAAAGATATGCAGCATCACGATTGGAAACACTCAAGATGCTTGCCGATTTGGCCGTGATTATTCCTGATATGAGCGGATATGTGTCAGATAAAGGGTCAATGCCGTTGCGGTATGGAATGGAACAGTTGGGACCGCTACTTATAAATATAATCCCCGCAGTCCGCCTGCTCGGAGTCAAGGTCTTGATGCCTAAATCATTGGAGACGCTTGTCAGGCCGAAACCGACATTGAAAATCAAGAAGAAAAACCAGATTTCTGTCACATCTTTAAGGCTTTCGGACTTGTTCGACTTTGAATGGGAAGTCGCTCTTGGCGATGATGTGGTGTCCGTGGGAAGAATTCCGCGAATTGTGGGCAATGCCGGAAAACTTCTGAAATTCAAAGGCACTTATGTCTATATGGATTGTCTCGACTTGGAGAAAATGAACAATGCAATTTCAGAAACAAAGAATGTGACTCCCGGACAATTGCTGCAAACGGCATTGCTGGGAAGCTACAAATCTGCACCGGTCACGATTACCGATGACGCACGCGCTCTAATCAAATTCTTTACTGACGAACGGGAAATACAAGTTCCAAGTGGGATCAATGCAGAGTTAAGGCCATATCAGAAGCGTGGATATTCATGGCTTTACAGAAATATGCGGATTGGTTTCGGTTCTATTCTGGCAGACGATATGGGATTGGGCAAGACCTTGCAGACCATAACATTGATTCAGAAACTCAAAGAAGACGGGCAGTTGAAAGAGAAGGGTATTTTGATAGTGGTCCCTACCGGTCTCCTGTCCAATTGGCAGTCTGAAATCACTCGTTTCGCGCCGGATTTGACCTCATTCATCTATCACGGAACGGCTCGAGAAATGCCGAAAATAATGCCGGACGTGTTGCTTACATCCTATGGCGTGCTCCGTTCCGACACTAAAATCTTTGCCAAGAAACAATGGGCGGTTATGGTCATTGATGAAGCCCAGAATATCAAGAATCCATCTACGGCCCAATGCAAGTCCGTCAAGTCCATCCCGGCCGATACTCATATAGCATTGAGCGGAACGCCGGTAGAGAACCGTATGAGCGAGTTTTGGAGCATAATGGATTTTGCCAACAACGGCTATCTCGGAAGTCTCAAGTCATTCGGCGAAGAATATGCCAAGCCGATACAGGTGTTCAATGACGAGAACTGCGCAGCGAGGTTCCGAAAGGTGACGGCACCATTTATGATGCGGAGAATGAAGACAGATAAAAGCATTATCAATGATTTGCCGGATAAGATTGTGCTTGACGAATACTCATCGCTTACAGCAAATCAGGCAGCTCTGTATCACAAGACTCTCGAAGCTGCAATGGCGGAAATCGAAAATAAGGATACATCTAACAACAAGGCGCTTTTTGAGCGCCAAGGCCTGATATTGCAGATGATATTGGCATTGAAACAAATATGCAATCATCCTGCACAGTATCTGAAGAACGGGAATTTGCGCCCGGAACTTTCAGGAAAAGTGGAGATGTTGTTGGACCAGATTGAAGCTATCGTTGATGCTGGCGAAAAGGTTCTGATTTTCACCCAGTTCCGTGAAATGGGAGATATGATAGTGAAGTTTGCTGCTCAGCGGCTTGGTACTGCTCCGCTGTTTTATCACGGAGGTTGCTCTGTCAAGCAGCGCAATGATATGGTTTCAATGTTTCAGAACAGCAGGGAACACAAGGTCTTTGTCCTTTCGCTCAAAGCTGCCGGAACCGGACTAAATCTTACTGCCGCCTCACATGTAATCCACTTTGACCTGTGGTGGAATCCTGCTGTGGAAGCACAGGCGACAGATAGAGCATATCGTATCGGCCAAGACAAGAATGTTATTGTGCATCGTTTCATAACGAAGGATACTTTCGAGGAAAAGATCAATGAAATGATACAGAGGAAAAAGCACCTCGCAGAGATGACAGTAGCCACCGGCGA
>CABQGZ010000296.1 GCA_902463835.1 uncultured Lachnospiraceae bacterium | reverse complement strand
ATTTTCTTCTCTGCGGGCCTGTGTGTATTAACACAGGCATTGCTTGCCGGTATTATCCCTAATTTAAGATGATATTTTGGGGCTCATGAGCTGTGTGGATTCTGATAGTTTTTGCGATATTTTGTAGGCAGAACCTGCGTCACATCCTTGAATGCCTTAGAGAACTTCCCTTGGGTCTCATACCCTACCTGAGCGGCAATATCGGCAATAGTGGCATCGGTTTCCCGAAGTAGCTTCATGGCTTGGTGTACCCGATACTCCTTCATATAGGTGGCAATGGGCAAACCGTAAACTGCTTTGAACACTTCTTTCAGCGTAGAAGTATTGATGAGATACTGTTTAGAAAGTTCTTCAATCGTGAACCGCTGTTCCAAGTGCTCCGTCAACTGCTGATGGATTTCTTTGATCAGCTCGGTTTGCTGGGAAAAGTACTGTGTTAATTCCTTTTCTCTTGGCTTCAGACAGCTTAAATAAATCAGCAATTCCAGTACTTTCAGCTTCAGCAGAGGCAGCCGCAGGGACGCCTCCACAGAAAAGAGCGGTGCGAAGATATGCTCCAGCTCGGAGCAGGTGGGGATTGCAGAGGGCTTTCCTGAGCAGAAGTGTTCCTGAAACCGCTCGGCTTGAACGCCGGTCTCTCGCAAGAACTCTGGACAAATGGAAGAAAGCTGTTTCAGATCCACGGAAATGGAAATCCCCTCTGAATATCCTAGGGGAAACATCATGGCGGAATCCGCGCAGCAGGCCATACTGTGAACTGTCAAATCTCCTGAACCCAGATAGATGGCGGTACCGCCACGCATATTCCAGCCAATACGACCATTACGGCAGTAGTGAATTTCCAGTATAGAGTCTAGCGCACTATGCTGAAAATGGATTTCTGGAGCAAAGAAGGTATTAAAAGATGCTTCAATACCAGGGTAGACATTGTGTAGCTCTATGCGTCCTTTCCCGGTTGTCACTGCTTGAAACTGTTCCGAAAAACAAGTCTCGCCCATGTTTTTACCTGCTTGAGTGCGCTCTATAGAAAGGGTGCCGTTTGGAATCTTTTGGAGTTTTTGAGCGATAACTTTGGATTCTTCTTTTTTCATGGCGTTCCTTTCTGTGTTTCTACTTGCGACGGACAGGCAATCTTTACAAGCCATTCGATCATGTGATGGAAATTTCGGGCCTGCTCGGTATCGGCCGCTTTATAATAGACCTCTTTTCCTTCCCGGCGGCTGACGATCAGCCCAGCCGCTTTCAGCTGCTTGAGGTGATGGGAAACCGCCGGGCTGCTCATGTCCACCATAGCAGAAAGATTGATGACGCATTCCTCACAGTGACACAGCAGCCAAAAAATACGGATACGGCTCCCATCCCCCAACTGTTTGAAAATATCAGCCACAGTCTGAAAGTTTTCTACGCTGGGCATATGTTCCAGTTCCTGCTCGATAGTTTGTCCGTGGTCATGGGGTAAGTGGTTCTGAACCATTTAGCACTCCTCCTTGAAGTCTATCTTACCATAGGCCGGCGGGAAAAGAAACTTTACTTCTGAGATGTTTCTGGTTCAGGACCAGCGTCATGGGTGTAATCCAAGATACGGACACTGTCGCCTACCTCTTTCTGCACCAAATCCCGCATACGCTTAGCAAAAGGGCAGGGATAGCCGATGGGGGTTCCCTTACTGATACAGGAGGCAAAGGCGATGGTGTCCGCCCCCTGACTCACCAGAGAGCGGGCCCGCAGCACTGCCTTTTTCCCAGGGCAGCCGCCGCAGTTGATAAAGCCCACCAGCTGGATGTCATCCTCACCGTCAAAAGCACCCTTTCGTTCCCGGATGGTACGAAAATCCCGGCTTCCGGGGCAGTAGTCCTCTGTCTGCATACAACGGATAATGCCAAGTTTCATATTGTATTCCTCCTCAAATGATGTAGGACCGGCCATGCAAATTGGGCCGGTCCGCTTTCTTCTGTTATGTGACCAGCTTTTCCAATAGCCGAAGGGCTTCCTCCAGTTTGGGGTTAGGTTCATCCGTGTGCAGCCCATCCCGGACGCAGCCACGGATATGTGCCCGTAAAATCTCCTGATTGACCCGCTTCAAGAGCGCCTGGGTGGCCAGCAGCTGATTAGAGATGTCCACACAGTAGCGGTCCTCCTCAATCATGCGCAGGATGCCGTCCAGCTGTCCTCTGGCGATTTTGATGGAGTGGGTGATATGGGCCTTATCAGCCTTCATGGGTGGTGATCCCCGTCACTTTATAGCCCGCCTCGGTGATCGCCGCTTTCAACGCTTCATCGGTGACAGATTCCGGGACATTGACGGTGGCCTTCTTGTTCTCCAGGCTCACCTGAACATCCGCTGCGCCGGGGATGCCATCCAAAGCGTGGGTGACGTGCTTGACACAGTTCTGGCACATCATGCCTTCAATCATCAGTTCTTTTTTCATAGTGGTTCCTCCATTCGATTGCTTTATTGTTGTTTGCTTGACGGAAATCTTCTGTACGGGAGATTCCGTAGTGACAGAAGTGCTAGTCTCTGTTGTGTTGTCGGACACCGCTGAGCCATGCTTGGGCTTGAAGAATCGCAGACGCAAGGCGTTGGACACTACAAACACCGAACTGAAGCTCATAGCCAACGCCGCCACCATCGGATTCATCTTCAGATTGAAGGCTGTGTACCAGCATCCGGCAGCGATGGGAATGCCGATGATGTTGTAGAAGAAAGCCCAGAACAAGTTTTCTTTAATGTTGCGGATGGTGGCCTTAGAGAGTTCAATAGCTCCAGTCACATCCAACAGATCATTGCGCATCAGCACAATATCGGCGGACTCCATAGCTACATCAGTGCCAGCACCAATTGCGATGCCTACATCGGCGCGGGCCAGAGCAGGTGCATCATTGATACCGTCACCTACCATGGCTACCTTCTTGCCGCTCGCCTGAAGGGTGCGCACCTCACGCTCCTTATCCTGAGGCAGTACCTCGGCTACCACACGGTCTACACCTACTTGTTTGCGAATGGCCTCGGCGGTCTTTTTATGGTCACCGGTAAGCATGACTACTTCAATACCCATAGTCTGAAGATCAGCAATGGCCTGCTTGCTGGTGGGCTTCACCACATCTGCCACTGCGACCATGCCGATGAGCTTACCCGCCGCAGCAAAGAACAGCGGTGTCTTGCCCTGATCCGCCATCTGATCTTGAAGCTGTTCCAGAGCCTCGTCGTGGATGCCCTTGGCATTCAGTAACTTTTGGTTGCCAGCCAGACAGGCGAGTCCTTGGATGCTTCCTTTGATGCCCTGACCAGGAATCTGTTCAAACTGCTCCACGGGCAGGAATTGCGTGTTTCTTTTTTTCGCCTCGGCTACAATGGCGCGAGCCAGGGGATGTTCCGACAGCTTTTCCAGAGAGGCGGCGATTTGGAGTAGCTGATCCTTCGTGACACTGCTGTGACACACTAAGTCAGTCACAACCGGCTTGCCTTGGGTGATGGTGCCGGTCTTATCCATGACAACCACATTTACACTGTGGGCAGTCTCCAGAGCTTCTGCGGATTTAATGAGGATGCCGTTAGATGCGCCTCGGCCGGTGCCTACCATGATGGCAGTAGGAGTTGCCAGTCCCAAAGCGCAGGGGCAGGAGACCACCAGTACCGATACTGCGATGGTCATGGCGAACTCAAAGGTTGCGCCGCAAATCAGCCACACCACCATAGCAAGCAGAGCGATACCAATGACTATCGGGACAAAAATTCCAGCCACCTTATCCGCCAATTTGGCAATAGGCGCTTTGGAGCTGGTGGCTTCGTCCACCAGTCGGATAATCTGGGAAAGTGCGGTCTCATCGCCCACTTTGTCAGCCCGTATCTTGAAGTAGCCACTCTGGTTGATAGTGGCACCGATGACCTTATCGCCGATCTGTTTATCTACAGGAATACTCTCGCCGGTGATTGCACTCTCGTCCACCGAGCCAGTCCCCTCCAGCAAAACACCGTCTACCGGGACGCTTTCACCTGCCTTAACGACGAGAATGTCACCCTTTTCCACTTCTTCGGCGGGAATGACAGACTCCACACCGTCCCGGATTACTGTGGCCTTCTTGGGGGCAAGGTTCATCAGCTTGTTAATTGCGTCAGAGGTACGGCCCTTGGCACGCGCCTCGAAGAATTTGCCCAGAGTAATGAGCGTGAGAATGGTGCCCGCTCCCTCGAAATAGAGGTCGTGAGCAAACTGATCTACCAGCACCAAATCTCCGTGGCCAAAGCCCCAAGCAATTTTATAGAGAGCGTAGATTCCGTAGGCCAGGGAGGCACCGGAACCCAATGCGATTAGGGAGTCCATGTTGGGCGATCCGTGGAACAGGGTCTTAAAACCCATGCGATAGTATTTGTTGTTGATAATTGCTACTGGCAGAACCAGTAAAAACAGGGTTAGGGCGTAGATCATGGAGTTTTCCGTCCCCAGAAAGACACCCGGCAGCGGCCAGCCCAACATATGTCCCATTGAGATATAGAACAAAGGGATAGTGAATACAAAGGACCAGATTACTCGACGGCGCATCGCCTCATATTCCTTTTTCGCAGTGTCCACCGGGGAGACAGCCTGTGCAGCTGATTTTCCCTTGACCTGCTGTATGGATGCGCCATAGCCCGCCTTTTCTACAGCGGCGATAATCTGCCCACTGTTTACATTTTTGTCGTCGTAAGTCACCACCATACTGTTTTTTAACAGATTGACATTGCACTCTTGCACACCGGTCAGTTTGGATACGCTTTTTTGTACCCTAGCCTGGCAGGCTGCACAAGTCATGCCTGTGACATTGTACTTTTCCTGCATATTTGAAACCTCCTTTTCTGGAAAGCGGAATACCGATACGGGGTATAGGTCTCTCTCCGGTTCTCAGTATAGTCCCGCAAAGAGGTTCTGTATTTCCCGTTCAGAAGAATTTTTGTCCCAAATAGAAGAGTTTCTGAAAATCAATCTGTCATAAACGCTGCAAGAGCATCCCTTCCAACTTCATGTGATATTGTTCCAGCACATCTTTCAGCGTGATCTCTTGCATTCTTTGTTCCGCTGTTTTTTGAATGTCCAAGTAAAAATCCCGCAGCACCAGTTGAATGTTCACGCCCACGCCACAAGCGGGGTTGGTGTGGATGTCCTGATGGAGCAGGGGCTTGTTGCCCTCTACTG
>CABQGZ010000295.1 GCA_902463835.1 uncultured Lachnospiraceae bacterium | reverse complement strand
AGCTAATATGAAGATACGAATAATGAAAGAAACAGAAGAAATTCATAGAACAGAGGAAGGAAGCGGATAAAAATGAAGAAAAAAATGACTTTTGCACTGGCGTTCTGCAACCGTGGATTTATGCCGGGAGAACTGATCTACGGAGCACGGGAGGATATGATCAAGGCTGTGACCGACGTAGGCTATGATTACATTGCCATGGACGCCGAGCTTACCAGGTATGGCGGGATCGAGACCAGGGATGAGGGACTGTTGTACGCAAAATGGCTGAAGGAGCACCAGGGACAGTACGATGGAGTGATCTTCTCCATGCCGATCTTTGCGGACGAGAACGGCGCTATCACAGCGCTGCAGGATGCAGGGGTTCCCATTTTGATGCAGGCATACCCGGATGAGATTGGGAAGATGGATTTTGCCCACCGACGGGACGCGTACTGCGGCAAATTCTCTGTGACAGACGTATTTACCCAGTATCAGGTGCCCTTTACCGTGATGAAGCCTCACGTTGTGCATCCGCTGTCGGAAGCGTTCGCGGAGAATCTAAAGGATTTTGCAGCCATCTGCCGGGTGGTGAATGGCATGAAGCGATTTAACATCGGCTGCATTGGCGCCCGGACTACGGCCTTTAAGACTGTCCGCTTTGACGAGATCACCATGCAGAAGTACGGCATCAATGTGGAATCCTTTGACTTGTCAGAACTGATGTATAAGGTGTCCCAAAAGCAGGATGCTGACGCTGCCGTTGTGGAGAAGGTCAAAGTGCTGGAGAATTACGCGGACTTTTCCAAAGTACCGGAAGCCAACAAGCTTACGCTGGCAAAGATATCCGTTGTACTGGACGAATACATAGAGGAATATCATCTGGATGCGCTGGCTCTACGGTGCTGGAATGAGATGGAGACGTACCTTCGCGTCTGCCCCTGCGTGCTGTTGAGCGAACTGAACGACCGGGGCATTGTTGCCTCCTGCGAGATCGATATGTGCTCCGCCCTCACCATGCGGGCTATGTATCTGGCAAGCGAAGAGCCAACGGCTGTTCTAGATTGGAACAACAATTACGGAGATGTGGAAAATAAAGTGATTCTGTTCCACTGCGGACCGGTGGCACAGAGCCTGATGACAGGAAAAGGAACCGTCACGGAACACAAGATGTTCGCCAAAGAAGATCCGGGATCCGGCTGGGGCTGCAATGAGGGCAGGATCAAAGCCTTCCCCACCACAATATCCAACTGCCAGACAAAGGACGGCAGGATCATTGTCTACGCCAGCGAGGCACAGTTTACGGAAGATCCTATCGAAGATAGCTTTTTCGGCTGCGGCGGCGTCTGCGAGATCCCGGATCTGCAAAATAAGCTGATCAAGCTGGCACGAGGAGGCTTCAAGCATCACACCTCCGTCGGTGTGGGCCACTGGCGGGAAGTCTTAAAAGAAGCCTTCACCACATACCTGGGCTATGAGTGGGTGGACATAGAGTGAAGGAGGGAATGCAATGAAGATTGCAGGCTTAGATATCGGGACAACCGGGTGTAAGCTGAGTGTATTTGACGGATCCGGAGCTTATCTGGATCAGGCTTATCAGGATTACACGGTAAAGCGTGACAGCAGCGCCCATGAGATTGACGCGGAGACAGTCCTGTCCAAAGTATTCGCAGTCATCAGGGAGATGGCTGCAAAATATCCGGACATCGCCGGTATGGGCGTCACCAGCTTTGGAGAGACCTTCGTATTGGCGGATGGAGACGGCAGATCTCTGCATCCGGCTCTGCTGTACACGGATCCCAGGGGAAAAGAAGAATGTGAAGAACTGATCGGGAAGATGGACAGCGTCACCATGGCTTCCATCACGGGCCTAAAGCCCCACGAGATGTACAGCATCTCCAAGCTCATGTGGATGAAAAAGCACAGGCCCAAGCTTTATGGTCAGGCAAAACACGTATTTCTGATGGAGGACTATGTGGTATATCACCTTACCGGCACAGCACAGATTGATTACTCCATGGCGACACGTACCATGGCTTTTGACATAACGGCGCTGGATTGGAGTGAGGAGATCTTTGCACTGGCGGGCATTAATTCGGGATTGATGTCGAAGCCTGTTCCCACGGGAACGACGGCAGGAAAGATATTGCCAAAGGTGGCGGCAATGACCGGTCTGTCGCCGGAGACACAGATTGTATCTATCAGCCATGACCAGCTGGCGGCAACGGTGGGAGCCGGAGTGTTTGACGGCACCAGGGCGGCAGAGGGAGCAGGAACGGTGGAATGTGTCATACCGGTCTATGAGGAATTGCCGAAGCTGGCAGCCATGTATGAGGGGAGCTACGCGGTAGTGCCCTATGTAATTCCGGGAAAATATATCGCCTACGCATTTTCCTATACCGGGGGCGCCCTGATACAGTGGTGTGTGGACAATCTGGCAAAAAAGGAGAAGGAGATGGCGAAGGAGCAGGGAATCTCTGTAAATGAACTGCTGGAAGGAATGTACGCAGAGCCTACCGGTCTGCTGGTACTGCCGCATTTCGCGGGGGCTGCCACGCCCTACATGGACACGGGATCCAAGGGGGCTATCCTGGGACTTACCACCGCAACCACAGTCGGTGATATCTATCGGGCCTGCATGGAGAGCGTGGCCTATGAGATGCAGATCAATATGGATCGTCTGAAAGCCTCCGGCGTTCATTTTGGGATGCTCCACGCTACTGGAGGCGGAGCCAGATCCAGGGTTTGGATGCAGATGAAAGCGGATGTGCTGAATATTCCTATCACAGCCCTGGCGACGGCGGACGCCGGAACTGTAGGCAGCGCGATGCTGACGGGAATCGCGGTGGGATGCTTTGCGGATCTTGCGGACGCGGCATCCCATATGGTGGAGAAGAAGGAAGTGTATCGGCCCAATCCGGTCATGCACAAAAAATATATGGAAATCTATCAGCGCTATAAAAAACTGTACGATGCGGTCCGGCCTCTGGTGGGCTGAGCGCTTGTGAGAAAGAGAAAAATGTAACGCGCTTACCGGCCAGAGGGTAGGTGCATGGAAATATCAGGAGGAATGAAAATGTTAGTTACGTTAAAACAGATCTTAAATCTGTGTGAGGCAAGAAAATGTGCCGTGGGCTCTTTTAATACGCCGAATCTGGAGTCTGTGATGGCTGTTATCGGCGCGGCAGAGGAACTGGACGTACCGGTGATCATACAGCATGCGGAGGTTCACGAGGAGATCATGCCTATCACGGTCATCGGTCCCATTATGCTGGAATTCGCAAGGAAGGCAAAGGTTCCCGTGTGTGTCCATCTGGATCACGGCGAATCCCTGGACTATGTGTGCAAGGCCCTAAACCTGGGATTTACCTCCGTCATGTATGATGGATCCGTCCTCTCTTTTACGGAAAATATGGCAAATACGAAGATGGTGGTCTCCTTTGCGAGGCAGACAGGAGCGTCTGTAGAGGCGGAGATCGGATGTATGGGAAAACGTGAAACAGGCTCCGGCTCAGCAGGTGCCGGAGAGGATCCGGAGAAAATCTATACTGACCCGGAACAGGCCAGAAGCTTTGTAGAAGAAACAGGGATTGACGCATTGGCCTGTTCCTTCGGCACCACCCACGGCGTATATTTAAGCAAACCAAAGCTGGATTTTTCTGTGGTAGAAAATGTACGCAAAAAGGCACATATTCCGGTTGTCATGCACGGCGGCTCCGGCGTCAGCCCCGCAGATTTTCGTAAGGCCATCCAGAAAGGCGTGCGCAAAGTAAATTATTACACCTACATGGCTATGGCGGGAGGCGAGACCATCGCCAGCCAGTTCCGCATGGGATGCATCCCCTTAGAAAAGGACGGAAAGCATTATAAATATTGCTATTCCCTGGTGGAGAGCGGAAAAGACACCCCCATTATGTATCACGACATCGTTCAGTGGGGCACGAAAGCCATGAAAGAGAACTGTAAAAAAGCTATGGAAATATTTGCTATGAAGTAGTATACTAGGAGAATAATGAATAAGAATCGCTGCCGACGTATCTCACCATTGGGGCGGCTCTTGCGAATCGAAAGGAGAACAACAATGAATCCCTACATCGGACACAACACCCAGCTTTACGGTGTGGAAGAACACCGCCTGGTGGGCGGTAAAGGCGACGGCATGCGCCTCTATGAAGTGAACAACGGCAAGGGGCTGATGCTGACCATCTCCCCGGACAGGAGCGGAGATATTACACGACTGCGCTTCAAAGGCATCAACATGAGCTACATGTCCCCCTGCGGCTATGTAGCTCCAGCCTATTATGACAGCACGGGGAGCAACTGGCTCAAATCCTTTACGGCAGGATTCTTAACAACCTGCGGCCTTTCAGCGGTAGGCTCCCCCTGCAGTGACGAGGGAGAGGAGCTTCCCCTTCACGGAACCATTGCCAATCAGCCCTGCGAACAAGCCTATTGGACGGAGGAAGCCGGAAAGCTGGTGATACATACTGTCACAAGGGACGAGACACTTTTTGGCAGCAAGCTGATGCTGGAGCGCCGCATAGAAGTCTCCACGGAGGAAAATACCTTTGAGATTTGTGACAGGATCACAAATACCGGAGACAGAGTGGAACCGATGGAGATACTGTATCACATCAATATGGGTTATCCACTGTTGGATGAGGACAGCATCGTGACAGTTCCGTCTGCCCAGGTGACGCCGAGAGATGAACATGCGGCGGAGGATCTGGACAACTGGATGCATATGCAAAAACCGACACCCGGCTATCAGGAGCGCTGCTATTATCACAAATTTGCGGACGAAAACGGACAGGCATCTATCTTCCAGCCCAAGCTGGGAATGGGGCTCAGGATGAATTTTAATGCGAAGGAACTGGACGGTTTTGTAGAATGGAAGATGATGGGGGTTCGGGACTACGCGCTGGGCTTAGAGTGCGGTAACTGTTATCCAGACGGCCGTGATGTGATGCGGCGCACCGGAATGCTGAAATTTTTACAGCCCGGGGAAGTGAAAGAATATCGGGTCAAGATCACTCTGGTAGAGGAGTGATGGGGAAGGCTGCGCGAAAATGGCGCAGCCTTTTACCGTTGGGCCGGGTCAATGAAAGAACTTTTTGTAATAATCTACAATTTTTGGGAATATTTTCTATAAGCTTTGCATTCATTAGAAAGGGGGACAGCTTCTTTGCAGCCCTTTCGTATATAATACTAACATAAAGGAGG
>CABQGZ010000294.1 GCA_902463835.1 uncultured Lachnospiraceae bacterium | reverse complement strand
AGTTAAATCTATTTTTTGTCAGTATTTTTTAGATAGCCCTCTTTCCATAAGATTATTTTTCTGTTGAAAAAAGTGATAAAACGTGGTATATTATGCCCGTGAGCAACAAAAGCAAAGCCCCAAAATACCATCAGGAGACATCCATGAAACAGCCCATATTAGAGATGAAACATATCACCAAGCGTTTCGGCAGCGTAACCGCCAACAAAGACGTGAGCCTGGCCCTGTATCCCGGGGAGATTCACGCCCTCTTAGGGGAGAACGGTGCCGGCAAAAGTACGCTTATGAACATTCTCACCGGTATCTACAAGCCAAATGAAGGTGAGATCTATTATAAAGGAAAGAAAGTCACCATCAAATCCCCCAGACATGCCGTTGAGCTGGGGATCGGAATGGTGCATCAGCATTTTCGTCTGATTCCGCCTCTCTCCGTGGCGGAAAACGTATATCTGTATATGCCCAAATGTAAATTCCTGCTGAACACAAAGGAGATGGAAGCAGCCATTGACAGGTGCTCCAGGGAATTTAACCTGGCCGTAGATGCAAGAGCGAAGGTCTGGCAGCTTTCGGTGGGCGAGCAGCAGCGCGTAGAGATTGTCAAGCTCTTATACCGTGGAGCAGAGGTTCTTGTTCTGGATGAGCCCTCCGCCGTTCTGACGCCCCAGGAAGCTGAGGAGATGTTTAAGATCCTGCGGAAGATGGCGGACAGCGGGAAATCCGTGATCATCATCTCCCACAAGATGAACGAGGTCATGAACCATGCCGACCGCATCACCGTGTTAAAGGGCGGTGTGGTGGAGGACGCCATGATGGCGGAGGACGCCACCGTGGAGCGTCTCACAAGAGCTGTAGTTGGCGATCGCATCCTGGAGCGCTCTGCACACCAGCAGAAAGCACCCGATAGCCACGTGGTTCTGAAGGTCTCTGACCTTAGCGTCAACAACGACAAAAATCTTTTGGCCGTCAAAAATGTCACCATGGATATCCGCTCCGGTGAGATCTTCGGAATCGCCGGCGTTGCCGGAAACGGTCAGCGAGAGCTGACGGAGGCCATCGCAGGTCTGCGCAAAGTCACCGGCGGAAGCATCTATATTCAGGAAAAAGACATGACGAAGGCCAGTGTCAAACAGCGGATCAAGGAGGGAATCTCCTTTGTGCCTGAAGATCGGCTGCACATGGGTCTGGTTCCCGCCATGGATCTTGCGGAGAATGCCATACTCAAAGCATACGACACCGCCAAATACAGCAGACACGGCATCTTAAACCACAAGGCTATGGAGGAGAGTACCAACCGGTTTGTGGAGCTTCATGACATCAAGAGTGCAGGTATCCACTCTTCCATCAACCTCATGTCCGGCGGCAATCAGCAGAAGCTTCTGATCGCCCGGGAAATTGACGGGGAACCGGCGCTCATCGTTGCGGCCTATCCCGTCCGCGGGCTGGACATCGGAGCCACCGAAGCCATCCACCAGATTCTTCTGGCACAGAAAGAGCGGGGCGCCGCCATCCTTCTGGTGTCGGAGGAACTGGACGAGATCGTAGAGATGTGCGACCGTGTGGGCGTCCTCTGCGAAGGCGAGATGATGGCAGTCAAAGAGGTCAAGGATACCACTTACGAGGAACTGGGAAAACTGATGGCAGGAGAACGGCTGTGACACGGCCACATCCGCAGGAGATTTGATATGAAGATTACACTGGAACGAAAAACAAAAAAATCCAAGGTGATGGTGATCCTAAATCCCATTTTATTCACCTTACTGGCTCTGGCCGCCTGTGGCATCATTCTGGGGATCATGGGTTTCAACCCCCTGGAGGTCTACACAAAAATGATCTCCAAAGCCTTTTTTAGCACCCGCGGGCTTCGAAAAAGCATTACCGCCGGACTTCCGCTGATGCTCTGCGGCCTTGGCGTGGCCATTGGCTATAAAATGAACTTAAACAACATCGGCGCGGAAGGCCAGTATGCCGTTGGCGCGCTGTGCGGCGGAGCCTGGGCCCTGTTCGGCCCACAGCTTCCCGGATTTCTCGGCATCCTGGTGATGTTTTTTATCTGCTTCGCAGGGGGCGCCCTCTGGGCCTTTGTCTGCGCCCTGCTGAAGGCCTACTGGAATGTGAATGAGATCATCACCACCCTGATGCTCAACTACATAGCCCTGATCCTGATGGATTTTTTCTGTCTGGGTCCCTGGAAGGAGCCAAAGCAGAATGTGGGACAGACCTCCAAGATTCCGGAGAATCTGCGGCTTCCCAACATTCCCGGCACAAGCATCAGCCTTGGCTTTCTGATTGCCCTGCTGATGGCTGTCCTTCTGTACCTTTTCTTCAAGTACACCACCACCGGCTACCAGGTAACCGTGATCAAAAACAGCATGACGGCAGCCCGCTACGCCGGGATGAATATTAAAAAATGTATCCTGACGGTGCTTACCATCAGCGGAGGTCTGGCCGGTCTGGCCGGCTTTGTGCAGGTCAGCGGCGTGGTGGGACGGGTACAGGCCGGCATGCCCAACAACGCGGGCTACACCGCGATCGTGATCGCATACCTGGCCAACTTTAATCCCATTGCGGTGATCATCGTATCCATTTTATTCGGCGGTCTGCAGAACAGCAGCGCCACGGTACAGGTTATGGGAGTACCCTCCGACATTGCCACCATGATGCAGGGCGCGATCATGCTCTTTGTCATCGCCGGATCCTTTTTCCATAAATACAAGCTGTTGTTCCAGAAAAAATCAACTTCTTTGAAAGGCGGTGAGACAGCATGACATTATTTATCTCCATCTGTTCCGTGGCAATCGTATATGCCGTGTCCGTCATGTATGCCGGAATCGGTGAGATCTTCTCCCAGAGAGCCGGTGTCATGAATCTGGGCCTGGAAGGCATTATGCTCATGGGCGCCGTCTCCGGCTATATCACGGTACTGAACACCAGGAGCCTTCCTTTGGCACTTGTAGCTGCAACTCTCACCGGAGCCGCCTTCGGGCTGATCTTCGCCTTCCTCACCGTGACTTTAAAGGCCGACCAGACGGTGTGCGGCATGGCCATGCTGACCTTCGGCACCGGCTTAAGCGGATTTATCGGTCAGGATTACGTCAGCGTTGCCGCCAATCTAAAATTTGAAAAATTTGATTTTCCGCTGTTGTCAAAGATTCCGGTGATCGGCCCCATCCTGTTTCATCAAGACATCCTGGTATACGCCATGTACCTGATCCTGCCTCTGGCCATGTTCTACATCTACAAGACACGGCCTGGCATGCAGCTGCGGGCCTTGGGCGAGAATCCGGCTGTGCTGGATGCCGCAGGTCACAATGTCTTTGCCATGCGCTACGCCTATGTGATCTTCGGATCCGCTATGACAGCCATCAGCGGCGCCTGTATCACCTTGTCCAGCACCAACTTCTGGTCTCCCAACATGACGGCCGGCAAGGGCTGGATCGCCGTGACGCTGGTTACCTTCGCATCCTGGAACCCTCTTGTTTTAGCTCTGGGAGCGCTGATGTTTGGCGCGGTCAGCATTATTGGAGCCAACCTGCAGATTTATGTGCCGGGGGTCCCCTCACAGATCTACTCCATGCTGCCATATATCGCCACCATCGTCGCATTTATACTTTCCACTGGAAGCTTCCGCAAGAAGCACACCAGCGAGCCGGCTTCCCTGTGCATTCCCTATGACAGGGAGGAGCGGTAGGGTAGCTGCTGACCGTTCAGCCCGCGCCATTCGCATAGTATGTATTGATATGCATTGTGCATTTCAAGATAAATATTATTATTCCACTAAGGAGGACATTATGAAAAGAAAGATTTTCAGCATCTTATTGACAGCCGTACTGGCAGTTTCTTTACTTGCAGGCTGCGGCACTGCCGATAAGGACAACGACAAACAGAACAATGCCGGCCAGAACGAAACCGGCAAGGACAACGACAAGACCCCCGACAAGGGCATCAAGCTTACCGACCTGAAGATCGGTGAGATCCAGTCCTACACCATTGACGACGGCGGCTGGTGTCAGGCCATGCATCAGGGGCTTGTAGCCACCATGAAGGCACTTGGTATCCCGGAGGAGAACCTCTACAAGGTTGAGAACGTAGCGGAAGAACCCACTGCCGTAGAAGCGGCTCTGGAAGAGCTCGTAGATCAGGGTGCCAATGTCATCATCGGCTGTTCCACCGGCTACGGCACCTTCCTCTCCGAACTGGCTCCCCAGTTCCCGGATGTCACCATTGCGCAGTTCGGCAACAAGCTGGACAATCTGATCAGCATTCAGATCCGCGGCTATGAAGGTATGTTCCTGGCTGGCTACGCAAGTGCTCTGCTGTCTCCCACCGATGAGCTTGGTTTCTGCGCCAGCATGAATGACGCTTCCGTGAGAACCGCCATCAACGCTTATGCCCTTGGTGCAAAATACGCCAAGGAAAATGCTACCGTTCAGGTGGTTTGGGCAAACAGCTGGTATGATCCGGAGAAGGAAGCTCAGAATGCTACCACTCTGATCAGCAACGGCATCACTTACATGGGTATCGAGGCTTCCTCTCCTGCCATTCCTCAGACCTGTGAGGAAAAGAAGGCTTTCTGCGTAGGCTACAACGTAGATATGGAGGCAAATGCTCCAGGCGCAGTTATCACTTCTTACATGTGGAACTGGCAGCCGATCTTTACCAAGATCTTCAACTCTATAGCTGACGGAACGGTGTCTACCAACGATCAGTACTACGAGGGCGGCGAGTCTTCTGCTCTTGCAGACTTTAACGAAGCGCTGGTTCCGGCAGAGGTTATCAGCAAGGTGAACGATCTGAGAGCAAAGATCAACAGCGGAGACGTTAAGATCTACGGCGGCGAGCTGAAGGATGTAAACGGCAAGGTGCTGGTAGAGGCCGGCGCTGAAATGTCCGATGAGGATATCAATCTGCAGGATTTCTTTGTAGAAAATGTAAAGGGATCTGAGGGTGCGCAACAGTAGTCGCGTTCCGCTACGAGCAGTGAAAAAGAAGAGAAAAGAAGCGGCGGAGGAATACTCGTATTTCCCCGCCGCTTCTTTTCTCTTCTTTTGTAGGGCGACAGCCCGCGCATTCGGGAAATTCGCCAGAATTTCCCGAATCGTCACTGCGAGGCCCCGCCCCGGAGAAGGGGGAGCCCCATTTCAGACGCGCTCTCGCTCCGTCCAAAACGTAGCGGACACTAAGCGCGCGAACCATTACCATGGCC
>CABQGZ010000293.1 GCA_902463835.1 uncultured Lachnospiraceae bacterium | reverse complement strand
CCTTCATATCAATACCACTTCCCTTCTTTTCTTTCACAGGCTACACCGTAATTGTTTTTTTATTAAATCCGTTCTGCTGCCTGGCGCTGAAGTTCTGTCTCACCGTACGAGTCTTGCCAGCGGCAGTCACGGTCACGTCATAATCCCCATAAAAGCCCCGGAACCTTGCTGTTCCATCCGGCGCAGCTACTGTCTTTTTCGTGTTCCATTCTTTGTGAATCAGATCCCGAAGCATGAGGATGGATCTCTTGGGGGTAATGTCATAGTTGAGAAGCCCGCCGTAATACATATTTTCTCCTTTCGTCATGTCGCCCTGTGGTGCAAAGGCGGCATACCCATCCGGCAGGTTCCAGTAAATGATTGCCTCCATGGCGGGATGGCTGAACAGGATGGAATACACATTTTTCAGCACCTGTGCCTGTATCTCCTGCGCCTCCTCGGAATCCGAATAGGCCGGAACCGTCATTTCTGTCAGCTGCAGCTTCTTTCCAAACTTTGCAAAGAGATCCAGCATCGCGTAGAGCCGTTCCGGGTTATATTGTTTCTGGGCCAGAATCTCTATCTCCTCCTTCTGGTGGAAACCATGCAGCTGTAATCCAATGGAATCGATATGACACCCTTCCCTTAACAGTTTCTCAATCACCAGGTAATACTGATTTCTCGTATTTGTCTCTGTTGCAGACCAGTATGCGAAATCATTTATGATCAGATGATTATTGTGAAAATACCGTTCCGCTGTCTGAAAGCTCCACTCTGCATAATCATCCTCGAAGTAGAACGGCGATTGTGTCTGACTATAGGGCCAGAACACTTCATTCAGCACTTCCCAGCTGGGAATCCTGGAACTGTACCGCTCCGCCAGCTGGGCAAACCGCCGTTCCAGCTTTTCCTTATATTCCTGCACCGTAAGCTTTTTGGCCCAGTCCGGTGCGAAATTGTCATAGTTCAGACAGTGGCACTTGGGCTCTATTCCATTCTCCCTGCAATATTCCATGCACAGTTCAATAGATGGTCTCCGATAAATATAAGGGCTGTCCTTCTCGAACCGAATCTTTCCTTCTTCCGGTTCCAGGGTATTCCAGTAGAACGGGATCGTCGCCAGATTAAAGGTCTTCGCAAATTCTTCCCGGTAGTTCTGGTTCTTCTTCTCATCGTCAAACCCGTCCAGCATAAAGATATTGGCGCCGAACTTGAATTCATGGGACGCCTGAGCCACCTCTACAACTGCATCCCTGATAGGATTACCGGCACTGTCGGTGACCGTGATACAGAAGTCTCCCTTACGGTACAGCTCAATACCAGATTTTATCTTTGCATCGGTAAATTCTTTTTGTTCCTCAAAATATTTCAGTAATTTTTCCTGGTATAACACGTTTCTTTCCTCTCTTTCCTCTTTGTCTTTCTCTATACTATACTTATTGTATCAACACCATATAATCTCTACAAGGTAAATAATTGATAATCAGTTTGATTTTTGACACAAATTATGGTACAATACTTCCAGCCGTAATTTACGGATACGCGCTATTCTTCTGCGGAAAATTATGGCAAAAACAGAATTTTCATTTCACAGGTTGAGAGGTAACATTGTATGTTTTTTGAAACACAGGATTGTGCAGTACAGGTAATTGATGTTCTGACCTTCGAACATACCAGACATAAAACATGGCACAACGACAGCAGGCCCTTCTATGCGCTCAGCTGCAGACTGCGGGCGGAAGGCGTATTGCAGCAGGACGGCATCAGCCACGATGTCACCGGAAAGACCATTGCCTACGTTCCTGCCGGTATTCCATACCAGAGAATCACCCAGAAAGAACAGATGACGGTGGTACATTTTAATGTCTATGGCAGCATTGGAAAGCAGATACGGGTATTCCGTCCGGAGAATTTTGAAAAATATGAAAGGATCTTTGATGAACTGCTTCGAACCTGGAGAAATAAAGAAACCGGGTATATGTTCCGTTCCAATGAATATCTTTGCCAGCTGCTATTCCAGATTGAAAAGGAATATCAGCGCGGAACTCCGGCCTCCTTTGCCGAACGCATGGCAGATATGATTGGCCGGGAACTGGAGGATCCCAATTTTTCCGTGACCCAGGCAGCTGAACATTTAAAAGTCAGCGGCACCTATCTGCGCCGATGCTTCAAAGAAAAGTATGGAATGTCCCCGAAGGAGTATCTCATCCAGAAGCGGATAGAAAAAGCGATACTCCTTCTGAATACGGGCTATTTTACAATAAAAGAGATTGCACAGCAATGCGGCTTTGAAAATGAACATTATTTCTCCACCGTATTCAAAGCAAAAACCGGTGTAGTGCCATCCAAATATATCATTTAAGCCCTCAGCTCCAGATACGGTCATTGGAAAATTCCTGATTCCATGCATCCGTAGGCTCCCACATTCCCGGTATGTCCTTGTTGATATGCTCCTTTATGACTTCCTCGTTCAAGTCATCAAAGCCGAGTCCCGGTTTATCCGGCACCCTGATAAATCCATTCTCTATCGTGGGTCCGCCGATCACCATATCTGCCCACCAGGGCACATCCACGGAATGGAACTCCAGAGCCAGGACATTGTGCATGGCTGCAGCTGTCTGAACCGCCGCCATACATGCAACTGGGCTCTCCGCCATATGGATCGCTACCGCCACACCGTTCTCGTCTGCGATATCGGAGATTTTCTTCAATTCAAGAGCACCGCCGCAGGTAAGGATATCCGGATGAATGACAGATACGCCCCCTGCCTTAATCAGCTTCTCGAATTCTTCCTTAAGATAGATATCTTCCCCGGTGCAGATGGGGATGGTACAATTGTTCTTCATTCTCACATACTGATCCGTGTACATCCAGGGAACCATGTCTTCCAGCCAGGCAAGATTGTAGGGCTCCATCCTCCTTGCAAACCGGATACAATCCTCCACGCACACATGCCCGAAATGATCGATGGCCAGAGGAACCTCGTAACCGATGACCTCACGCACTTCCCGCACATAGTTCTCCAGGAAATCCAGGCCCTTCTCCGTAAGATGTATTCCTGTAAAAGGATGTGCAGTAGTCACTATCGAATAGCTTTTCTGATGCTTCACCATATCTGTAGTGACACTGCCGCCCTGCACATTCAGGATATGGGAGGCATATTTCTTCGTATCCTCGATAAAGCCCAGCGGCGCATTGATGGCGCCCGGCTCATCCAGCAGTAAGCCTATGCCAAGATCCATCTTCAAAAATGTGAAGCCCATCTCCATACGTTTTTTGAGCGCTAGTCCCATGTCATGACCGGTGTGCTTCCCGTCCACGTCCGTATCACAATAAATCCGAACCTCATCACGGAACTTACCTCCCAGCATTTGATACAGAGGTACGCCGTAAGCCTTGCCCGCCAGATCCCAGAGCGCAATCTCTATGCCTGAAACGCCTCCCCCCTGCCGTGAGGGGCCTCCAAACTGCTTGATCTTATGGAATATTTTGTCAACGTTACAGGGATTTTCTCCCAGGATACGACTCTTCAGCATGAGCGCATACGTCTTGCTTGAGGCGTCCCTCACCTCTCCGTAGCCACAGATCCCCTGGTTCGTCATAATCTTTAAAATTGTACACCTCTTAGGAGCCCCGTCGATATCTACGAAACGCATATCTGTGATTTTCAAGTCTGACGGATTAGAATTAAAGTTCATAATACAATTCATCCTCTTTCTTTTTCTCAATTTCAATTAATTACAGTGCTGACTGGGTATCATTCGGATCTCCGTTGATGGCCAGGTCATATTCCGCTGTCCAGTCAAGTTCCCGGTACTGTGCTGCCCTCTCATCCTTCTCAATGAAGTCCAAAAGAAGATCCAGCATTTCCTTAGTCCAGGTATTCTTATCAATCTGGGCAGTGATGAAATCACGAATTGGCGTGGGATCAATTCCCCGATAGTATACCTGGTTATTCTCCACCCGTTTCATCTGCTCGGTATCCCGGACGCCGCCCCAGATAACTGCTCCGCCATTCTCATTTCTTGTCTTATTCTTCAGTGCAGTAGTCAGATTGCCGCCCAGGAATGTTCCCTTGTAGATCTTGTCATACATATCGATCACCGGCACATCATGCTCCATCAAATTGTCGATGACCCACTGATTATAAGTTCCGGTTCTTCCCTCGCTTCTTCCTATATCCTTTGTAACCTCGTCAAGATCCGGCCGATAGGGACAGTAGGTTGCGGTAACTGCACGGCCAATCAGCTTCCTGCCATCATCATGCAGGGTATGAAGCCGTCCCTCGAACTGGCTCTCATACCCTTTGACGAAGATAGGCTTCCACACTTCCTCTAAGGTGAGATTCTTCAATGCTTTCAGATATTTTTCCTCCACCTTAGGTCTTCCGTCCAAAAGACGCTCACCCTTCCACTTTGGCGTTAATGCTATGATTTCTTCTCTGTCATTAAAATGCATGTCTTTTCTCCTATGAATTGCTGTTTTTCTACCTGTAGGTTGCCCGTCTAAATTACGTGTTTCCGGCATCTTCTACAGGTGCATCCCACCGTCTATGATGAGATTGGTTCCGGTTATATAGCGTCCTTCTTCGGAACACAGGAGCAGCACACCGCCGGCACAGTCTTCACTTTTTCCCGCATATCCACAGGGAATACCGTCAAGAACCTTCTTCGCGTACTCCTTATCCGCAAGAGCTTCCCTGTTCCTTGGAGTTGCTATCACTCCTGGCGACATATTATTCACCGTGATGCCGAAGGGGGCAAGCTGCTTAGCAAGATTTATGACCAGGCTCATCTGAGCCGCCTTGGAGGCAGCATACACAGCCATATCTTTGTGTGGCTTATACTGTTGGACGCTGCCCACGGTCACGATCCGTCCACTTTGTTTCTCCTTCATATACGGAACATACTTCTGTAGCAACGCAAGACTGCTCTTGAGGTTCACCTGTACCTGGGTATCAAATTCCTCCGGTGTGATTGCATCCCATGCTTTACGGTACTGCACCGATGCATTAAGTACCAGGATGTCCACATCACCTGTGTTCGCGTACATCTTCTCCGCACAGTCAGGATCCTTAAGATTCACCAGAACAGGTACCGAACCCGCTATCCTGTCGGATGCAGCCTGACATTTCTCCATACTGGACGCTCCATTTACAAATACTTTTGCCCCCTGCCCGGCAAGGCATTCCGCTATTGCGAAGCCAATCCCCTGGGTCGCACCTGTAACAAC
>CABQGZ010000292.1 GCA_902463835.1 uncultured Lachnospiraceae bacterium | reverse complement strand
CCGTATGCCCAAAGGAAAAAAAGATGTCATTCAGGCGCATGCAGCGCAGCAGGGGGAATCCGTCAATGCCTACATCAACCGTGCCATTGATGAAGCCATGCAGCGAGATAATTTTGACGATTGAAATACAATCTCAAAAGTTGCACCTTTGCATTTTGTCAATACCTCCTCATTATCTCTAACATAAATTCCACCACAAAGAACGGTAACCGCGATGCTAAAGCATCGCGGTTACCGTTCTTTACAGCCCACCTACGATAGTTTTTAATGCATACGGTTTTGCATACTTCAAATAGGAGTCGCTCACAAAAACCATATTTTTTTCGGTAGGTCTCGCCCACATTGCGGGATATACTACAATCCTCTTTTTGCCATGGAAGCTCTCTGCCTCAATAGGTTCGTGGTCAAAATCAATATGTACACCAGAGAATTGAAGTATCTGTTCTACGGATTGCAGCAAGTTTCTTTGTTCGTAAACAGGGAGCATTGGACTCCGAACCCCTTTCTCTGCCCATGTCAGCAAATCAAGCGCAGCACTGCGATCAAGCAACCCATGGACATATTGATTCCGATAGTGCTTCAAGCACTTATGACAAGCACTATCGCAGTTGCAACTACTTAGCAATTCTCTTGTTTTAATCAGCAACTGTTGGATAGATGCTTCAATGCTAACGGCATAGCCTGCACCGCTTGAAAGGCTGTCGTAGAGATAAATGTCAATAAAGTCACCCTTCTGATTCTGCCTAACACGAAAGCCAGTAACAAGCTCAGTGAACTCAATATCGAGCTCTTGGCATGCTGACAAGCGTAGTGCTTCTGCAAGAGACTGTCCCGCACGATTTAACCAAGAATTTTTTGCGAGGTCCATGCTAACTTGCTGTCGATCCAAGGCAATTTCCAGCACAAGCATATCTGTAATAAAGTCATATCCGAGATTGACATTCTTTGTTTCATTGTGCTTGCAGCGGGTTCTAAGAAACTTGGATCTATAAGGCCGCATGATATCTTTGAGTACAGATGGATCATCACCAGGCATCGCTGCACCACAGTCGCAACAGATGGTGAAGCCTTTATCTCCAATGCCTTTGTTGAGCATGATGATTCGCTGATTTGGGCGCACCGCCATTTTGGTGTTGGAATATCCCTTAATAGCTACAACATCGTCAGCATCAGGCAATGTAGAATAAAGGGGCTGTTGTGTTGCGGTATACTCTTCGCTTAATTGGGCTTGTTCTATTGCCTTGGCGTCGCGAGGCGCAAATCCCCAAGGGCGTAGCATAGGAAGCATATGTGTAAGCTTGTCGTTCCCGCAAAACGGGCATTTATGCGGATGATCCTCATCTAATCCGAACCATCCACATTCAGTGCAGGTAGAGATGTTCTTGCAGTAGCTCGCATCTTGAATAAAAGCCCTGGCCGGAGAATAAGCCGCTTGTTCAGTCCGGCCACCGCCCGGATAATACAAGCCTCCAATTTGATAAGTCGTTTTATCTACAACAATTGCTCGCCCAGGAGCATACTCGCCGATAGCTACATCTAAGCCTCGCTCCACCTGATACTTCACTTTGCCGTTTATATCGGAAATATATGTGCTGACAACATTTTTGGGAAATGAATAGGTAGGAATAATACCTTCTTCATACAACGCATCCAAAAAAGTTTTCTTGCTTGAATCACTACTACCATCCGACTCAAACAGTTCAGGGTGTGCATCCCGCTTTAACTTTAGCACCGACAGAGAATCTTTTAGACTCGACTTATAACTTCGCAACACCTTCTGCGAATTTGTCGGCACAAGAATGCTCATGTAATCAATTGCGAAAGTGTCTAAGAACCTGTAAAAATCCTGTAGATTCTCGTCCAAAAAATCAATCGCAGGGATAACATCAAGGCTATTCCCCTTCAACCTGAGATATGCCTGCAGTGCTACCATGCCAAGGTGTCGCTGAACGATTTTTTCGCTTCCTACATCTATCCACGGTTTTCTCGGGTCTCCCCTAAACATAGGGACTGGGTTTGAAAAATACAGCGAGTCGTGTGGGCCATCCTCGCAAAAAGTTACTATAGTTGACAGACTTGAGCCACGGCGTCCAGCACGTCCAGCGCGTTGCTGATAGTTTTCTCGCATGGGCGGAATATTGCGCAGACCAACAGCGACCAAAGAACCGATATCAATACCAACCTCCATGGTGGTGGTGCTGCTTAGAATATCCACAGGCGCTTCGCCGTTTTGCAGGAAATCTTGAAACCTAAGTTCATACTGCTCTGTTTTAGACCACAGTTCATCACGCTGATCTTTATGAGAAAGCTGTGCCGTATGTTCCTCCGTATCAATTGCACGAATCGGTTCCCCCTGCAATGCGTCGTTGATAGGTTTACGCCAAAAATCCAGTGCACTAATTTCTGCATCTGTCATAGGATGAATACTCTCGTGCTGACAGTTTGGGCACTTGCCTTTAAGCATATATGGCGTCAACTCTGAACAGTGTTCACAACGAAACCATGTATGACTCAAGTCAAAGCGAGGTTTAACACGCGAAAGATCAATGTAGTATTTGCCGTTAGACTCCGATCCCTCATCCATGAAGGTCTCGCGCAAAATGCGATTCCATTTTGCTGAAATAGGGTCATTGTCGCTCCACCCCATTATTTTTCGTATACTGGTCGAAAACTTCGAATCTTTCGTGACACCGTATCCCACATAATTTGGCCGTACTTTCTCGCGGGTCGTATCCTTAATTGTGTGTCCAAGGATGACTGCGCTATCGCAGGTGGATAATATCCATGCGTTGAACAATTCCATAAATTCTTCTTCAGAAGCATCAATACCTGCATCCTCCAAAGCGTCAATTGCATTCCATTTTGCTTCATCCGTAGGCTCTATCCAACTTATAGCAGAATCTATCAATGTATTGTATCCACCACAGTAAAAGTGCAAGAGTTGCTCCTTCATCTGCGTAGGAGCATTGTCAATCGAAAAACGAGGATGATATTCTTGTCTTCTGCTCTTAGCTCTTTTGTAGTTTTTTGAAGCTATGCTTCCGTGTTCAACTAAGCGTTCCCGCTGTTTTTCGTTTTCACTATCGTGGAAAATTTGAACATGATGCTCTACGGCCACCATAGCGAAATAGTCATAGATATAATTCATCGACTGCTCAGAAACTTCATGCTCCATGCGGTCGATAGCAATGGCAGCAAGCTGCCGTGCCACTGTTGCGTCAGAGGCATCCGACATATCGCGCGCCAACTTTGCCGCGCGCTGTCGGCTATCCGAGAAAAGCAAAATTTTTCTTCCTTCATTAGGTAGTCGATCCGGCTCCCCTACTTTTTCCGGAACTGCCGGCTGGGCAGCAAACTGTGCCTTAATCAAGTTGAAGAAAGATTGGTTTCCTCGTGTACTAAATGACGTAAGTTGCCTTTTTCCCAGTTCATGACGGCAATGAGGACAAGTTGAGAATGTCAATATATCAGGGCGAGCCTTCGTGGTAAATTCCCCATAGTACAACTTTCGGATTCCTGGACTCCCATCCAATGAATCATCTGAGAAATCGACAAACCCACTGCAAACATCCAAATAGCATGGTTGTATCTTATTCTTTCCTTGCTTTTCCGGCAATTGATAGTCTGCGGATGGGACAAACAGGTGTATTTCCTGCACTTCATTCTCATTCATCATGCCAGGATAGTGCCATAGGTATGTCCGCTTTCTATCGTCAAAGTCTTGCTTTAAGACAAAGCCTCTAAAGAAAATACTTCCACAGCGACGATCGTTATATAACTCATAAACCGTACTTCCGCATTTTTTACAGGTCAAATTGCCATCAGTAAAATATACCTCTCCCAATGTCAACCCATTTTCTGTATGGGCGCAGGAACATTCTGGGTTAGTACAGGCGTATACACCTTTGATACCACGAAAAAGCATGTGCATTCTCGCAGGAAATAGGACACTCCCGCTTCCACTTCGCGCCAGTGGTGCAATTGCAAGCATAACACCTACAGCATGAAAAGCATCTTCCAACTCTGCACTGGGGAAGATAGACTGTGCCAACTCCTGCAAAGATGCGGTCGTACCCCGGCAAAGCTTAAACAATTCGCGGAACGGCACATAATCTACCAGATGGTCATATAGCCATTGGTAAGCACTATTATCTGTACTGAATGGGGCAGGACTGTCGATGATCCCCTCCCAAAACTTATTGAGCGCCAAAAGACGTTCCGCATTATCCCCTTCAAAGCTTTCGGGATGTGCTTTAGTGAATCTATCGAAAGGAATATCATATGCTCTGCCACTTCCTATTTCTTCCTGTTGACCCGCAAGGTAATGGAATTCGTGCCCATCATCGGAGGCAGTCAAATCGTTTGCAAATGTTTGGATTACACGTCGATCTTCCTCGTTCTTATTCGGCATACTCGCTGTTGTCAAAATGAACTGAACTCGGCTGCGATCAATGCCAAGGCGATGGAACAACCGCCTAATCAGAAACGAGACTTCTCCACCAGCCGAACCACGATACATATGCGCTTCGTCGATAACAAACAAAAGTTTATTGTTAGAGTCCGCATTCAGCCAATTCTGTGTATCTGCCCATATTTTGGACTCGATAGGGCGAAGGAGCATATATTCAAGCATAGAATAGTTCGTAATGAGAATGTCGGGGCAAAACCGTTGCATCTCAAACCGGGTAACCAATTCTGCATCCTCATCATCGGGGATATGCTTGCTATCATAAAGTTTCCTAAGAAACTCATGGAAATCCTCTTTGACAGGAAATTTTCCATCTTTAATCAACTTTTGCAAAAACGCCTTTTCTTCATCCGTTTCTGCATTAAGCATTTCGGAGTAAGTCGCAACAAGTGAACGATCCGCACTGCGTTTTGGTTCCTTACCAGCATAGGGCGTCCTACCCGTATACATACCAAACTGGGGGCGGCGCGAATCATCTCCGCAGGTCTCTCGAAAAACATTTACGAATCTATGCTCGGAATCGCCAATCAATCTCCGCAAACGGCTAACCTGATCTGAAACAAGCGCATTCATCGGATACATGATGATCGTTCGGACACCACGCATAGACCAATTGGCAGGAGTATTCCGTGCCTCGGCCGCAAGCTTTGCCAGCAAAGGCCACATAAAGCACTCCGTTTTACCGGAACCTGTTCCCGTGGAAACAAAGAGATCTTTTCCAGCAAACGCGGCTTCCAATGCCTCT
>CABQGZ010000291.1 GCA_902463835.1 uncultured Lachnospiraceae bacterium | reverse complement strand
GAATAGAAAGCAACAGCAGTTATGTACTGCCAGATCACGGCAGCGTACAATGCGGAGGTCTAGGCAAATGAGTGGCTCTTTGATGAATGGCGAGATCAAAACGATTGCTGAGCAGATCTACATGCTGATCCGCTCGGATATTTTACATCACAAGCTGACTGGCGGCGAAAGACTAACTATGAAGTTCCTGCAGGAACGGCTGGGCGTCAGCTCTTCGCCAATCCGCGAGGCTTTGACCCGTTTGCAGCAGGATGGCTTAGTGGAGTATCAGCCCAATGTTGGCATGCGCGTTACCAAGTTCAGCGCTAAGGATGTGAATGACATTTATGCCTTTATGCGTGAACTGGAGTGCGCCGCACTGCGTTTCTCCTGCCAGCGGCCCGAATTCAGCGCAATGCTTCATGAGCTGCGGGAATTACAAGATCGGGCGGCCGCCACGCTTGCGCAGGGAAATCTGGACGCATGGCCGCACTTAAGCAACAAGTTCCATGAGATATTTTACAAATACGCAGATAATACTTATCTGCACGATGCTGCGGGAAAAACCCGTATGCAGGTAATGCTGTTTGCCAATCAGTACCAGCAGGAGGATAAAAACCAAATCGTGATCCAGCAGGAGCACGAAAATATTCTTCACCTGCTTGAGAAAGGTGATATTCCCGCCGCAGAAGATGCGCTTCGTGCACATTTGACCGCATCTGAACATAAGGCGCTGATGACGCTGAGCACCGAGGAGAATTGAGCTATTCTTGTTCCCAGGTAAATATTTTTGATTGAACATTGAAAAAAGCCGCATGGCCGTCTTTTGAGACGGCCATGCGGCTTTTTTCAATGCTTGCTGCTTCAGCAGAATCGTCTATTACGCAATACCAAGCAGGTGCCATACCGGAATACAGCAGACGTTCCCCAGCAAATTCAGCGCCATGTAGCAGTAGCACGAGGGAATACTGCTCTTCCAATCGCACAACTCCCCTGCGACTCCCTGCGCCAGAAGAAACGTCGTGTTGTTGAACGGCAGACTCCACACCTGAGCCGCTGTATATGCACACCAGACCACAATAAAAGGCGATACCCCAAGTGCGGTACAGACCGGAGCAAAAATGGCAAACATCAGCGTCACAGTAGCAATCATCGACACCACAAAATACCGAATCACATAGGTAACCACTGTGACGATCAACACCAGCATAATAGCATTGTGAACAACAGAACTGAGTAGGGGCGTCAACAGCGTCTGAAGCCATTCGTCAACACCTGTGACCGACAGCAGCGTTGCCAGTCCGGTAATACCGCCCGCGACAATAATGACAGCCCAAGGAATCTTTGCAGAAATATCCTCGGGAGAAAACAGTCCTCTGATAATAACCAGAAACCACAGCACAACAGCGATCACAAAGCTGTCCAGGCCAGTCAACGAGGTCGTCATCCACGCGAGAATTCCCACCACCAACACAACAGCCGCATATTTTTCATCGGGACTCATGGGGCCCATTTCGCCCAGCTTGTCTTGAATAAAGGTTGCAGGAAGATCCGGAATATTGGTTTTGTAATAAGAAATGTTAAATAGATAAAATCCAATCAGGCAAACGATCCCCCACATGATCGTGGCTCCAGTCCAAGCAAGCCAGGAAAAATTCTGATTGAGGATACCCAAAAGCATGTATACCATGGTGGAACCGGATAGAAAGCAGAGGCCAAAAATGTTCGTGGGATAAAGTAGTGCGCTGAATAAACCAGCCGCGCCGCGGCTGCTCTGCTTGAAGCCGAATTCACGAGAGATCTGCACGGTAAACGGCGCCAAAATCGCCACTTTTGCCAGCATGTTGGGAATACATGGAGCCAGTACTACCCCCGTCACCATAATAGCCAGGATCTGGCTGTTGTATGACAGCTTGAATCTCTTCATGATGTAAAACGCAACCCGCTTTATCAAGCCGCTGTTTACAATGCCGGTAGCAAAGCCCACCAGTGCGACGACCATCCACACAGTAGTCGAGGCAAAGCCGGAGAAGATCGTGCCGAAATCGGCAACCTTAAAACAGTAGCACATGGTCAGGCCCAGCAAAACAGCAATCGCATCAGGCAACAGGCGGAAAATCATAATCAATATCATCGCAATGAATACTCCAAGGAAAATCAATGCTGAAGATGTCAAAAGTTCTGTGGGCTGCGGGATAAGTGCAATACAAAGTCCCACCGCAATTGAGATCAGGAATTTTGTCAGCGAGTAGATACAGCTTTTCATAACGATTCCTCTTTCCTAATTGTGCATTTTCGATTTTGCATATCGTAAAAAGGGTAACATAATAAAAAAACTCTGTCAATAGGTTAACAGAAGTTCTCTGTCTAAACAATTTTTGTTGTGCATTTTGCATAATCGAAAGCGGTATAATGTTGTTCAATTAAATGAAAAACCAAATCTTGCTAGAAATCCCTTGCCTTTCTAGTTTTTGAATGGTACACTCACATTGTCGGTTATGCAAAATGCATAATGCAGAATCCGATATCTGATGGGCAAAATTCACAGTCGACAGCAGTCCTCTTTATCACGCGAAAAACAGCAACTACGCCCCACACTCTATGCCTGGCTGGCAAATTTACAATTATCAGGGAGGAATACAATGAAAGCAAGACCTCAAATCAACGCAAATCTATGCAAAGGATGCGGTTTTTGCGTAGATGCCTGCCCCAAAAATGCGCTATCTTTAACAGATGACTTTAACCCCGCAGGTTATAACTACGCAGTTTTAGATGCTGTCTCCTGCATCGGATGCGGCACCTGCTACACCGTGTGCCCAGATTACGTTTACACCATGGTAGAGGAATGAGGGAATACATATGGCAAAAGAATTGTTAAAGGGAAATGTAGCGGTGGCCGAGGCCGCCTTGCGCGGCGGCTGCGACTTCTTCGCCGGTTATCCCATTACGCCGTCTACGGAAACTTTGGAATATCTGTCCCACAGAATGCCCGAGTTGGGCATGGAGACCCGCTTTGTACAGTCTGAAAATGAGATCGCTGCCATTAATATGGTCATGGGCGCTGCCTCTGCAGGTGCTCGTGCTTTTACAGCGTCTTCCGGCCCCGGCATCAGCCTGAAGGCAGAAGGCATGTCCTATGCGGCCCATTACGCGATTCCCTTTGTTATGCTGAATGTGCAGCGCTGGGGCACCGGTCTGGGCAGTCTCAAGTCCGGTCAGGCCGACTATTATCGGGATTGTAAGGGCGGCGGTCACGGCGACTATCACAATGTGGTTTTTGCTCCCAACAACATTCAGGAAATGGTAGATGACATCTATGAGGCATGGGAAATTGCCGAACGCTATAGAGTCGGTGTTACCATTTTCTCGGAAGCCGTCTTGGGGCAGATGATGGAAAGCGTAGAAATGCCGCCTTTCAAGAAGAGAGAAATTGAAATGGACTGGGGCATTGACGGCACCGGAACCAAGGGCATGAAGTATCCCGGCGGAGACGGTCAGGAATATATCGACTTTGAGTTGTCCAAGTACGAGCGTATTATCCCTGAAATGCAGCGCTGGGAGCAGTACCGCACAGAGGATGCCGAATACGTATTTACGGCATTTGGCCTGCCCTCCCGCGTATGCGTTGACGTAGTGGATAAGCTGCGCGAAAGCGGAGAAAAAGTCGGCCTGTTCCGCCCGAAAATTCTGTGGCCCTTCCCCCACAAGGGATTTGAAGAGTTGCACAATATGAATCCGAATGTCAAGGGATTCATCTCCGTGGAAATGAACGACATGGGGCAGATGGTAGACGACGTGGCTCTTGCCGCCAAGCGTGCCGGGTACAACGTGCCCACGTATTGCTATCCCTGTGGCGGCGGCGTTCCCCGCGTCAAGATGGTGCTGGCCAAGTACCATGAGATCAAGAACGGTGAGTTAAAGGAGATGTACTAATGACAGTTGTAAAGAAAACTCCTGAAAAACTGGGAAACCATGACCTGTGTCCAGGCTGCGGACATGGTATTGTCCTGCGCCTGATCGAAGAGGTTGTTGAGGAGCTGCATCAGGAAAATAATCAGATCGTCATTGCTGGTGTAGGCTGCGTCTGTACCGCGACACCTGCCATGCATTTTGACCGCTTTCAGGCCGCACATGGTCGCGCTGCCGCTACGGCGGAGGGGGTGAAGCGCGTCAGGCCCGATGTCCTTGTTTTCGCATATCAGGGCGATGGCGACGCCTACACAATCGGTATCGCGGAGTCTATGAACGCTGCTTACCGCAATGAGAATATCACACAGTTCGTCATCAATAATGTAAACTTCGGCATGACCGGCGGTCAGATGAGTTGGACGACCTTGCCCGGTCAGAAAACGGAAACCAGCGTTAACGGTCGTAACTGTGAACTGACGGGTATGCCGTTCCATTTCCCGGAAATGGTGGCAAATTCCAAGGGGTTCCATGTGGCGTATGCCGCCCGCGGCGCTGTGATTGACGCCAAGACCATCAACCAGACCAAACGGATGATTCGCAACGCACTGGAAGCGCAGCTCAACGGTGAAGGCTACTCTGTCGTAGAGGTACTCAGTCCCTGTCCCACCAACTGGCATATGTCTCCCAAGCAGTGCCGCGAGCAGATTGCCGGACAGATCATGGCGGAATACCCTCTGGGCGAGTTCAAAACAAGAGGCTAAGGAGGCACAAATATGAAAGAAATTATTTTTGCTGGTTTCGGCGGACAGGGCGTACTGACCGGCGGCCTGATCCTGGCATATGCCGCCTCCAACATGGGGCTTGATGCCGTGTGGCTGCCCTCCTATGGCCCTACCATGCGAGGCGGCAAAGCCAACTGCACGGTAAAGTATGCAGAAAGACCCGGCGAAAAGGTCGGCAGTCCCTCCATGGAAGAAGCGGATATCCTGATCGCTATGAATGAACCCTCTCTGGACTATCTGGAATTCTGCAAACCCGACTGTCATGTCTTTGTCAACGCAAACGCCGTCAGCGAAAACTACATGTATCCTGAAGGTGTTACTGTAACGCGGCTGGATGTGGTGGACTATGCTAACCGTATCCACAACATCAAAGCACAGAATCTGGTCATGTTGGGCGCCGTTATCAAGAAGATGGGGCTTTTCGATGAGTCCTATGCTGAGCAGGCCATGTGTAAGATGTTTGCCGATAAGGGAAAAGCCAAGTTCAATGACGCCAACGTTTTGGCAATGAGAACCGGCTTCGAGGCTGTTTGATCGATTGGCCGCG
>CABQGZ010000290.1 GCA_902463835.1 uncultured Lachnospiraceae bacterium | reverse complement strand
GTGTAGGCCGTGGAGGAATCTGTGTCTGTGGAATTATAATAAAGCTCCACCTCCGGCGCTTTCCCGCCCCCAGCCACATCATAGGAAGCAATCGCCTCTGTAAAATTCTCCGGGAAAACAGCAAGCAAATCGCACCCGTCCGCTCCGCTCTCCAGCATATCTCTGGCCTCTTCCTCGGAATCCACATCGATCAGCTTCACAGGAAGATTACCTGCCATACGTAATTCCTCCGGCAGATTCTTCGCATACACCTGGGGCACGAAATCTTCATCCGAGGCATACATAGTGCTAAACCCCTGCCCCATAAAGGTGTACATCACATAGATCATCAGGCCGGGCATCAGAATCGTGGTAAATACCATCCGTTTGTCTTTAAAAAAACGGGCAAACTCTTTCTTCATAATCGTGATCACATTGCTTTTCATTCTGCCTCACCCACCCTTTCTGCATAAATATCAAAAAATACATCCTCCAGACATTTTTCCCTGGTGACATTGGAAAGCGTATCACAGAGTACCATCGTACCGTCAATGATAATCCCCACTCGGTCGCAGATCTTCTCCACCAAACTGAAAATATGCGTGGAGACAATGATGGTCTTCCCCTGGTTCCGAAGCTCCATCAGAAAATCCGTCACAACTTTGGCCGTCAATACATCAAGCCCATTGGTGGGTTCGTCAAAAATAATGATGTCCGGATCGTGTACGATGGAGATTACCAACGACACCTTCTGCTTCATACCGGTAGACATATCCGCCACCTTCACCTCGGCAAATTTTGCAATTCCAAACTTTTCAAACAGTCGTTGTTTGCGCTTCTTCGCATTCTCCTTCTCAACTCCGTGAAGCTCCGCAAAAAAGTCAAACAAATAATTGGGCGTAAAAAATTCCTCCAGCTTCAATTCGCTGGTAAGAAAACCAATCTTCCCACGCACCTCCTCCGGCGTCTGGCACACACTGCTGCCATCCACCAGAACATCTCCCTCGTCCGGCGTAATCAACGTCGCGATCATGCGGAGAGTGGTCGTCTTTCCCGCCCCGTTCGGCCCCAACAGACCAAAAATCTCACCGCGGTAGGCCTGAAAGGATAAATCCTTCACCGCAACCTTGATCTTCTCCTTTGTCTTCTCCAGCTTCTGCTGTTTCGCAGAAATCCGGAAGGTCTTTTTCAGACCCTTTACTACCAGAATCTCATCCATTCTGTCTGTCCTCCTTGCTCTCTTTCCAGGCATACAATCACTGCTTTGCCCATACCACTCTATCGTTCTCGTGTCAATCTGCCACAATTTCTATACTCGACCCATGTCGCATCTCCTACATCAACTCCTGCTCCAGGGCTCTGATCTTCTTTCTCATACCACAGCATACCTTTCCGATGCCCACTGTCATCATTGTCATCATTATGCAGCATAAAAACATGGTCGGCAATCCACTCCAGATCTTCTGTACCATATACACAGTTGTTACCGTACTATCATAGCACAGGATCATCATTTCAGCAATTAATATATTCCGGAAAAACCGGAACATTCGCTGATATTGTTCCAGCTGGGAAGCACTGTCTGTATACAGCTTAAATTCTCCAAGCTCCGACCTTCGGCGAAAGAAACGCCACCAAAACCAGCGTCCCATATATTCTGCCCCTGTTTCCTTCACCAGTTCTATATACTCTGACTGTGTCATATTACTCTTTGGCTCCGTAAACAAATCGATCTGATAGATATATTCTCCCCTACTGCAGGACTCAAACCAATAGAATCCACAAAAGAACTTCACCATAGCCCACCCCTGTGAGGCCATCTCATTCAGCCAGATTTCCTCCTTGTCCTTATCATAATACAACCGGAACTTAACCACGCTGCCCACCTCCCGTCGTCTGGTCCCCCTGTGTCACACTCATTCTCTCTTTGCAGTCTTCCATCAAGCGCCTGCCATTCCCCAACAATTCCTCCAGGCGCTCCATCTCCTCCTCCAGCGCCGCCCGGCCAATCCTGGTAATCACATACTCCTTCTTCTTCCTGGAGTCTTTCTCCTCACTATACAACGCAATCCACCCCTTATCCAACAGGTTATTAATCGCGCCATAAAGCTTTCCCGCTCCCAGTTCCAACCTTCCCCGCGTCATCTCCAGGGTCTTCTGAATAATTCCATACCCATGATTCGGAGTCAGTATCGAAAGCAGAATATAGTATACCCCCTCCGTCATCGGCTGATTTCTGATCAACCCTTCCACCACCTCTCTGATATATAATCTGTTCTCCCAAATCTTACATCTAGCATTTAGCATTTAGCGCCTAACATTCAGCATCTAACGTCCGACATATCGTCTTCCGATATATCGTATCTATAATATATCACCAGACGATACATCTGTCAAGGATATATTCGAACAATTTTCAAAAATTCAGCTCCTCTCTGTACTCATATACCACTTATCCCCCTGCACCTGCCAACAACGCAGTCCCAGAGAAAACTCCCCCTCTACACCTGCCAATAACACACCCCCAGAGAAAACTCCCCCTCTACACCTGCCAATAACACAGCCTCAGAAAAGAGGCAGCCCCATATCAGACCCTGCAAAACGTCGGCACTTAGCAAGCGGGCCATAGTAATGGCCTGCGCGCTTAGTGTCCGCTACGTTTTGCCCGGAGCGAGAGCACGTCTGATATGGGGCTGCCTCTTCTCTGGGGCGTCCCTTTGCTTCTAATATGGGGCTGAACTATTACTAATTCAGCTCTATCTCCCGCAGTTCCTTTGCAGGCACATGCTTTGTAGAACCTTTTACAATCTTCTCAACCTCAACCTTCGCCTTTGGAATGGGGATGATCGTTCCTGCTCCAGCTACACAGCCGCCTGGGCAGCCCATACCCTCGATCAGATACCCGTTCTTCTTCCCGGCTTTGGCAAGCAGGAGCATCTTCTTGCACTCCGCAAGTCCCTCCACATGCTCGATCTTCATCTCCACATCCGGATAATACTCCTTGATACAATCCTCAATGGCACTGGCCACACCGCCAGCTACCGCATAGCCGCGGCCGATACCGGTGGCATCATGCATGGAGCTGTCTCCCACTGTGTTCCTGGGATCAATCCCTCTTGCCTCGAACATAGCGCTCAATTCCTCAAAGGTAATAACAAAATCCACATCACTCCGCACTGTAGTACGCATAGCTTCCAGCTTCTTAGCTGCACATGGACCGATAAATACCACATGGGCATTTGGATGCTTCTTCTTGATACTTCTTGCGGTTGCAACCATGGGCGTCAGCTCTGTAGACACACTTTCCACCATATCCGGCAGCGTGCTCTTGGCCAGCATGGACCAGGAAGGACAGCAGGAGGTCAGAAGAAACGGCAAATCGCCGTTTACCACATGATGCGCATAGTGATGCGCCTCGGACACGGCTCCGATATCTGCTCCCAGCGCCACCTCATATACCTCAGAAAAGCCCAGCTTCAAAAGAGCGGCCTTCACATTCCGTGGAGTTGCATCCGGTCCGAACTGTCCCACAAAGGCCGGTGCAATCTCTGCGATAACTTCTCCCCCCTCCTTCATGCAGCGAATCAGCTGAAAGATTTGAGATTTGTCAGCAATCGCTCCAAAGGGGCAACTTACCATACACATACCGCAGGACACGCATTTTTCGTTATTGATCCTGGCGCGCCCATGATTGTCTGTCTCTATCGCCTTTACACCACAAGCCATGGAACATGGACGTTCCCTCTTGGCAATAGCATCGTAAGGACATGCGCTCTTACATTTTCCACATTTGATGCATTTGCTCTGATCGATAATGGCTACCCCATTCACCTGGCGGATTGCATCCTTAGGACATACTTCCATGCAGGGATGCGCAATGCAGCCCTGGCACTGGTTGCTCACCATATATTTATTGTCGTCGCAAAAATTACATGCGGATGGAATTACCTGCATCAAAGGCGGCTCATAATATTTTTCCGAGATCACACTCTCTTCCACGCCTTCTGTAATATGTACCGGCTTATCCTCCGGGCGAAGGGACATACCCATGGCAAGGCGCACACGCTCCGCCGCAATAGCACGCTCACGGTAGATGCTCTCACGAAATCTCGGCGCATCCCCGGGTGTCACTTTATATGGAATGGCCTCGATGTCATTGTTTACATTGTCCGATTCATAGGCTACTTTCGCAACCTCTACAAATATCTGCTTTCGCAGTTCCGAGATAGGTGTATTTAATCCTCTCATATCTTTCTCCTTCCACAGTATTCTCATAGACTTGTAGCTTTGTTTCTTTGTTAATAATTTAACATATTCTTTTCCCCATGACAAGCAGGACAAGGCATGTATGCAAGGAAATACAAAACAATCCTATAAGAATAATCCGCCGATCTGATATACGAATACTGCCGCTATCCAGGCGATTGCACATTGTCCAATCACTACTCCTGCCGCCCACTTGATTCCCAATTCTCTCTTGATGGAATTGACTGCCGCCACACAGGGAGTGTAGAGCAGACAGAACACCAGGAGACTGGCAGCGGCAAGAGGACTCATGACTGTCAGCAGACCTTCGGTGGATCCAAAGAGCACACGCAGGGTAGATACTACGCTTTCTTTTGCCATAAAGCCTGTAATCAGCGCCGTAGAGATTCTCCAGTCGCCGAAGCCCAGGGGCTTTAAAGCGGGAGCGATCCAGCCGGATACAAGTGCCAGAATACTGTCCTGGGCATCCGTCACCGCATTCAGCCTGAGATCAAAGCTCTGCAAAAACCAGATTATGATCGTAGCAATGAAAATTACCGTAAAAGCTCTCTGCAGGAAATCTTTTGCTTTGTCCCACAAAAGCATTGCCACATTTTTTACTCCAGGCATGCGGTAGTTGGGCAGTTCCATCACAAAAGGCACCGGCTCTCCCTTAAACATCGTTCCCTTCATCAGAAAAGCCATTGCTATTCCCAACAAGATTCCCAACACATACAAGGTGATCATGACCAACGCGCCATGCTTTGGAAAAAATGCCGCTGTAAAAAAGCCATAGATGGGCAGCTTTGCCGTACAGCTCATGAATGGCGTAAGCAGGATCGTCATCTTCCTGTCCCGTTCAGAAGGCAGCGTCCTTGTAGCCATGACACCAGGCACGGTACAACCGAAGCCGATGAGCATCGGAACAATACTTCTTCCGGAAAGACCGATCTTTCGAAGCAGCTTATCCATCACAAAGGCTACTCTCGCAATGTATC
>CABQGZ010000289.1 GCA_902463835.1 uncultured Lachnospiraceae bacterium | reverse complement strand
CTCTTTGATCTGTTTCAGGCGCTCGCTAATATCAACCATATAATGTTGTTCCGGATAACATTTTCCGGTCACGTTAAAAAATTTTTTCACGTTTCTCTACTCCATTCTGGTGTCTTTTACCACTACCAACCAACTCATAACGAAACGGTAGTCCATATTGGGATTTCATAATTGTTTGTGTTTTTTCAAAATAGCCTCAAGCCGATTTTTTACAGGCATATACTCTGCCTTTGTAACATATTCGTACGTATATGTTCTCCTTTTCGCCCATGCCACTCATCTAACGTCAAGGTTAAATCGTTACAGTATAACACAAAATTTATCTTTGTCAAGAAAAATCCTTATACTCCCAGGAAATCATCCTTTTATCATGAATCGAAACGCTTCGCAAGCAATAATCATATTTGGGCAGTTCTTCCCACACGCTCACACATGAAAACAGCTTCCTCCAATGAACTCCCGCAATATGGAATTCTTCTGCACATCCTCGCCGGGCACGGGCAGAACGTAATCTAAAAATTTCAGAATCCGCTTCGCCTCCATATATTCAGGGCAATCCTTATCGATATGGAAAAGCAGCGGCTCGGCGTAGGCTTTCAGCACCGCAAGCTCATAGATCAGGGCGGAGTTAAACATGATGTCCGCCTCCTCCTGGAAGGGAAAAATATGCTTCTCCTCACCCCTGCGCACGGAATCCCATCGGGCGAAGGTCTCTCTGGCTGTGGTGTTCCTGGTTCTGGCGTCCCGCACCATCCGTCGGATCAGTCGGCAGTCGGTGGTGGACAGATTGTTGTGCTCATCAATGTTCAACTGGGTCAGGGCGCTGATGTAGATCTTCAGCTTGCTGGAGGCCGGCAGGGAATAGGAGAGGCGGTCGTTCAGCCCATGGATTCCCTCGATCACCAGAATATCGTTTTGTCCCAGCTTCTTGCGGTTGCCCCGGTACTCTCGCTTGCCCGTCTTAAAGTTGTAGGTGGGCATCTCGATCTCCTCCCCATTCAGAAGAGACGTCATATCCCGGTTGAACAGCTCGATATCAATGGCTTCCAGACATTCAAAATCATACTCACCGTTCTCGTCCAGAGGTGTGTCCACGCGGTTGACATAATAGTCGTCCAACGCAATAGGGTGGGGATGCATCCCCTGGGCCATCAGCTGGATGGAGAGACGGTGTGAGAAGGTGGTCTTGCCGGAGGAGGAAGGACCTGCGATCATCACAAATTTCTTCTCCGGCTGCTCCACAATTGCCTCCGCGATCTTACCGATCTCCTGCTCCATCAAAGCTTCCTGGACCAGAATCACATCCTGGATCCTGCCCTCCGCAATGGCGTCGTTTAACGCTCCGATGGTGTCGATTTCCAGCATCTCCCCCCATTTTGCCGACTCCTTCAGCACGGTGAAGAGCTTTTTCGAGGGATTGAATTCCTCCAGCTTCTGGGAATTCTTACTTGGAAATACAAGGGCAAAGCCATCCTCATAGGGCTGTATATCAAAATACTTCAGATATCCCGTATCCGGCACCATATATCCGTAATAGTAATCCATGTAATTGCCGATGCTGTAGATATTCATCTGTGAGCTGCGCCGGTAGCCAAACAGCTTCTCTTTGTCCCTCATGCCAAGCTGCGCAAACAGCTTCACAGCCTCCTCGGTGTGAATGGTTCGCTTGACGATAGGCCTTTTCTCAGCCACGATGCGCAGCATCTCTTCCTTTAACAGGATCAGATTCTCCTCGCTGGCAGGAATCCCCTCCAGTTCACAGTAGTAGGCCTGCCCGATGGAATGGAGCACCTTGACCCCATCCTTCTGCTGAAGCTTTCTGGACAGATCGTAAACGGCCCGCTGCATTAAGAGCGTGACACTTCTGCGGTATGCCTTGCGCCCGTCCTTGTCCACCGTGGTCACAAATTCCAAAGTTCCGTCCGATGGCACTTCCTTTGGCAGTTCCCGCAGCCGATTATTGAACCGCACTAGCACAATGTCGTCCTCATACTGTGACTGAAACTGCTCCGCAATCTGTAAAAATGTAATATGCTCCGGATATTGATATTCCTGCTCTCCAATTATCAGCTTATACATGGCCTTCCTCCTCGCGTTCTGTTATATATATAGAAAAGGCTGCTTCGGCTCCTGGGCAATCACCTCCACGCCCTCCAGCCGTTCTTCCAGATACTGCTTCATATAGGGAATAAAAATCTTTTCCACTCCGTAATGACCTGCGTCAATCACTGCCATTCCCCGTGCCACCGCATCGATTCCCTCATGGTGGTCGATATCTCCGGTAATCAGCACCTGGGCGCCTGCGCGCAGCGCATCCTCGATCACGCTTTTTCCGGAGCCCGGGCATATGGCAATCTTCTGAACCGGCTTTCCAAGAGCCTCTCCAAAGTCAGCAAATACCTTCACCGTATCCACGCCAAAGGCCCTCTTTGTCTCCTCTGCACATTCCCGTAAAGTCATCGTCCGCGGCAGCATTCCCACCTTACCAATTCCAACTACGGCCCTCTGTTCTGCCTTGTCCTGGCTCGCACACACGTCCTCTGACGTTCCTCCTGCTTCCACGGAATCCGACTGCATGCTTTCGACACTCCAGCCCGTAGGCTGCAGAACAGCCGTATCTACAAGCCCCATCCGTTCCGCCGCAAGATCCGCCATATCAGACACATCAAAGTTGGTGTGCATAGCATAATAGGAAATATCATTTCTGATCAATTCTATGACTCTGCGTCCAATAAAATCACTGGTATTCACCTTTTTTAATCCCCGAAAGATCATCGGATGGTGGGGCAGAAGCAGATCCGCATCCAGGGCGACAGCTTCCGCAATTGTCTCATCTGTGGCATCCAACGCAATAAAAATGCGGCGTACTTCCTTCTCCCTGCTTCCCACCAAAAGACCTACATTGTCCCATTCGCAGGCGTAAGCCTTCGGCGCCTGCTGCTCCAACAACTCTATTATCTTTTCACAAATCATAGCTGTACCTACCAGCCTTCCCGTACCTTATTCTTTCACATGCTTCTGTCCTGCTGCTGTAAAAGTCTCACATGACATTCTTATCCTTCTTCATACCATGCCAGCGCCTGACGAAGATAGCCGATTTCTTCTTGAATCTCCTGCTTCCGCCGACTTCTTCTGCCCATCAGTTCTCTCTGCTCTGACTGCCCTGGATCCTCTGCTGCAGCATCCAGTGAGCTCGGAGCATTATCAGCTTCTTTCGACTGTATGCTGCTGTCATCAGCTTTTCTCGATTGTACACTTCCGTCATCAGCTTCTTCCACCTGCTTTACCGATTCCTCCGCCCGTCGCAGATGCTCCAGAATCTCCCGTTGCTGCATAAGCTGCCACTCCAGATATTCCCGAAGCACCGGATGTCTCTGATGTAAAAGAAGAGGGCCATACCTCCATTCCATCTGGCGGCAAAGCCCCTGCTCCAGGCATTCCGTCTGCAGACAAAGCCCCTGCCCCGCATCTTCTGTCTTCCCACGGCTTTCCTGTTCCATCTCATCTGCTTGGCATCTGCGCCGCACCTTCATCATGGGATAGTATTTCCCATCCTCTTTCACCATATCCTCCGCCAGTATCTGAAATCCACGTTCCCACAGATACTGCCGGAACTCCTTAAGCTCCGACTGAGGCTGCAGCACCAGCAGGGTGTCCGGGCCGATCACCTCAGCCCCCTCAGCCAGGATATGAATCATGGTAGCTCCGCCCATCCCGGCTATGACAATGACCTGCGCCTCCCCCGATTTTAAGGAGGCAAGCCCGTCTGACAGTCTGGTCTGTATGTACGCCCCCAGCTGATGTTCGTCGATGTGTTCCTGTGCCCGCTGCAAGGGTCCTCTGTTGATATCCATGGCAATGGCTTTTTTGGCAATTTTCTGCTGGATCATGTAGATGGGAATATAGCCGTGATCGGTGCCTACATCTGCCAGACAACCGATATCTCCAGATTGCACAACTGTCACATCTTCCGGAATATCCGCAGTCACCGCGCCTGACATTATGCCACGTCCTGCCACAAGCTCCGCCACCGCCTGAAGTCTCCTGGAGAGCGGTGCTGTTCTTCCTGCGCCGCCCATCACTCCAGATAATCCTTCAGCTTACGGCTTCTGCTGGGATGGCGCAGCTTCCGAAGGGCCTTGGCCTCAATCTGCCGGATACGCTCACGGGTGACGTTAAATTCCTTGCCGACCTCCTCCAGCGTTCTCGCACGGCCATCATCCAATCCAAACCGCAGACGCAGCACCTTCTGTTCCCGCTCAGTCAACGTACCAAGCACTTCCACCAACTGCTCCTTCAGCAGAGTGAACGCGGCCGCTTCCGCCGGCACCGGCACGTTGTCATCCTGGATAAAGTCGCCCAGATGGCTGTCCTCCTCCTCGCCGATGGGCGTCTCTAAGGACACCGGCTCCTGGGAGATCTTTAAGATCTCACGAACTCGTTCCACCGGCATTTTCAGTTCATCTGAAATCTCCTCCGGGGTAGGCTCCCGCCCAAGCTCCTGCAGCAGCTGTCTGGACACCCGGATCAGCTTGTTGATGGTCTCCACCATATGCACCGGGATCCGGATGGTTCTGGCCTGGTCCGCAATTGCCCTTGTGATGGCCTGGCGAATCCACCAGGTGGCATACGTACTGAACTTATATCCCTTGCGATAGTCAAATTTTTCCACAGCCTTGATCAGTCCCAGATTGCCCTCCTGGATCAGATCCAAAAAAAGCATGCCGCGGCCCACATAGCGCTTGGCTATGCTGACTACAAGACGCAAATTGGCCTCTGCCAGACGCTTTTTGGCATCCTGATCGCCCAATTCCATCCGCTTGGCCAATTCAATCTCTTCTTCCGCGCTCAAAAGCGGTACTTTTCCGATCTCCTTCAGATACATGCGGACAGGATCCTCAATGCTCACTCCCTCGGGCACGGAAAGGTCGATCTTCTCAACCTCCTCCACATCCTCGTCCCCTGCCAGAAGAATCTCCGCGTCAATGTCAATGTCCTCCTCCTCGGAAATGCGGAGCACATCAATATTGTGGGCCTCCAGGAAATCCAGGATCTTCTCGAACTTATCTGCGCTCAGCTCCATGTCCCGAAAATAGTCATTTATTTCCTGGTATTCCAATATATTTTTCTTCTTTTTGGCAAGTGCCAGCAATCCCTGCAGCTTTTCACTGAATTTTACTGCTTTTTCTTCCATTTTGTGTCATCCTTCCATTTATTGTTTATATT
>CABQGZ010000288.1 GCA_902463835.1 uncultured Lachnospiraceae bacterium | reverse complement strand
ACCGTATGTTTATCGCTCCTTACTTCGAACGCATTCTGAAGCATGCGGGGGAGAGGGAGCGGCTTCTCTATCAAGGCCTGGGTGGCGCGCATGCCGATATGCAGGAGCTGGAAGAATTTTTGATCGGAAGCGGGCAAAAACAGCCAATTTCTTTTCGCGTGGAAGAAAATACGCAAGAATTTTCCAATGTGAGAGAGGATGTCCGGGGAAGCATTCAAGTGCGCAAGAATCAGTGGGGATACATAGCACTTGCTGTAACCTCAGACTGCCCGGCGCTTGTGCCGTTGAAAGAGCGGATTACCACCGAGGATTTCGTGGGAAATTCTGCGGAGGTGGAGATTCTCATCCAGGCGGACAAGCTGCATGGCGGGAATAATTATGGAAGGATTACGCTTAGGGGAACCGGACAGAGTGAGGAGTGCAAGTTTTGTGTCCGGTGCAAAGCTTTTGGGGCGCGTAAGGATGCAGAAAGTGTGTCGGGAGGCAGTCAGAACATGCATGTGGAATCCGACCAGGGCGTGCATGCAGAAGCTGACCATGACGTGTATGGGAAAAAGGGCTGTGACAGGAAGAATATGGAAGAAAAGCAGCTGCTTGTCCGGCTGACCAGGCTGTACCTGGAATTTCGACTTTCGCGCATGGGGGCGGGGGAATGGGCAAAGGAAAGCTGCAGCTGCCTGGAGCGTCTGCGGGAGTTAAGCCCGGAAAATGGCTGGTACATGCTGTACCATGCCCAAGTGCTGCTCATAGGGAAACGGCGCCAGGAGGCAGAGTGGATCTTCGCCAGCTTCCGGGAGAAGCTTCCGAGGAAGGATACGCCGCTCTATGCCTATTATCTCTATCTCTGCACGCTTTGGGAGGGGGAACCTTCCTATAGCAAGAACGTATTTTGGCAGATACAGGAGATCTACCGGCGGAATCAGGAGGATATGCGGCTGTTTCTGATTACGCTGTTCCTGGATCCGGAGTTGAATTTGAGCAGAAGCCGAAAATTTTTGGCGATTCAGGAAAAGGTGCAGGAGGGGATGCACAGCCCCTTATTGTATGTGGAGGCATGGTATCTTCTGAAGCAGGAGATCTGTCTGTTGAAGAAGGCAGGGAGCTTTGAGCGATCACTGCTGTGTTGGGTGGCCAGGGAGCAGGTGCTTACGGTTCCCATGGCGGAGCAGGTTTTGAAATCTATTTCAGAGATCCGGCAGTTTCATCCCGTGTGGTATGGCATTCTGAAGGCTTGCTATCAGGTGAAAAAGGATGATGAGATGCTCAAGGCACTCTGCGGTTACTGTATCAAATGGAATATGCGGGGGCCGGAGCAGTTTGCCTGGTATGACAGAGCAATCCGGGAAGAACTGCTTCTGGCAGGCTTGTATGAGGCATGGATGGACAGTGCCGGGACACGGCAGATCGAAGAATTTCCGCGCAAGGTTATGCTTTATTTTCAGTATCAGAGCAGTCTGAGTGAGAAGAAACAGGCGGTTTTGTATGCAAGTATTGTAAGAAATAAATCACGGCAGGCAGGGCTCTATGAGACTTATGGGAAGCAGATGGCGCATTTTGCCATGGAACAGCTGCTGGTGGGAAGAATTGACGAGAATCTGGCGCTGCTGTACCAGGAATTTTTGCCGGATGCGGCAAAGGAGAAGACGCTGGCAGCTGCTTTTGCTAAGGTGAGGTGTACCCATAAACTTGTCTGCAGGGAAAAGGAAGCCGTCCGTGTGGCAGTCGTATATGGGAATCGGGAGAAGGAGCATGTTGTTCCACTGGTGAAGGGGCAGGCATCCGTTCCCATCTTTCGGGAACCGTATTGCATTTTGTTGGAGGATGAGCGAGGCGGACGTCATCTGCCGCGGGAGGCGATGGAATTAAAGCCCCTTTTTGGGGAGCAAACCGTATGCGTGGAAGAAGTGCGGAGGGAAGAAAGGTCGAATGGCACGGAAGACGGGTGCATGTCGGCCAATCGTCTTCTTATGCTTGCGGATCAGAGAATCGCAAAACTGCACTTTGCACAGGACGAATCATTGCTGGGATTGTGCAGCACAATCTGGCGTCAGGGCGTATACAGTGAATCGGTGCTGCGGTATCTGGAAAAATATTTCATGGGAAGTCTTGCGGAGATGGAGCGGCTCTGTACAGCCCTTTCGGAATTTGAACTGGATGCCTATGAGTTGGAGGAACGTTTTCTGATGCAGCAGCTGTATACAGAAGTGCTGCTGCAAAAGGAACCAGAGCGTGGGCTGTCAGCTATTTCAGACATGGAGCAGTTCAAGGTGCGTATGCTTCCGAAATTAGGCGAGATATTTCTCGATTATGCCAAGGCTGGCGGACAGGAGCTGATTCTGTATGCCTGTCTGTCCTGGTGCGGTTACCAGTATTTTGTGAAGAATGTGTCTGTACCCAAGGAGATTTTTTCCTATCTGGAGCGGCGCCTGCTGGCTGGCGTAAGATTCCGTGATACCTTAAATGACGCCTGTCTGCTTGGGTATCTTCGGTGGGTGATAGAGCAGCCGGAGCGGAGCCAGGCTCAGGAAAAGCTTTTGGAGGAGCTTCTGCAGGATTATCTGAGACGTGGGATGTATTTTGCCATATATCGGAAGCTGCCGGTACGTCTTAAGCGGAAATATCATCTGGAGGATCGGCTGATTCTGGAGTATCGAACCAACCAGAAGCATGCTGTGACAATCCGATACCGCGGGAGAGAAGAAGTGATGCGGCATATGTATGAGGGCATCTTTGCGAAGCCGGTGATTGCATTTTTCGGGGAGAAGATTGCCTATTCTATTAGAGAAGAGGATGCGGCAGGGAATCTGATTCTGGAAACCGCGTTAGATGAAAATGCGATAGAAGCAGAGGGCAATATCGTAGATAGCAGCCGGTACGGCAGGATCAATCGCATGATAAAATGTGCGCAGGAAGACGATCTGGAAAAGCTGGCACAGTTGTACAGCCATTACAGGCAGACAGAACAACAATGCAGTGAACTTTTTTACTTGCTATAGCGACAGCAAGTGCATGACGGGCGTATGTACCCAAGAGAATTTCGGCGCAGGTAACCAGAAAGAGGGAACATTTATTTGTCATAAGGAGCAATCATATGGAGTCACGACAAGAGATGTATATCGGAATAGACCTGAGTGAGGAATGGACGCAGGTAAGCTACTATCGGCCAGGGATGGAGGAGCCGGAGACGGTGAGTACCGTTGCCGGAGAGGAACGTTACAGGATCCCTACCGATATGGAACATCTGGACGTTCATCTGCGGAAAGTAATCCGCTACGTTCCGGGAATGACGGATTTTTCCGGGATTGGGGCGGTAACCTTTCACCTGGCGGATATGGATATGGAGCGCGTAAAGCTGTTAAAGCGTATCATGGAGCAGCTTGGCGTCTCCCGAGAGCGGGTGTTTGTGCAGGATGATAAGGAGAGCTTCTGCCATTTTGCCATGCACCAGGCGAAAGAGCTGGTGCAGCACCAGGTTGTGCTTTTTGCCTGTGAGGAAAATAAGGTGACCTGCCTCTGCCTGGAAAAAAGGGAAAGGACCCGGCCTGTGCGGGTGGAGATCAGAGAGATTTTGCAGGGAGAACTTCCTAAAATATTTGGGGAGCGTGATGAGAACTTCGCGCAAATGGCGGAGGAAGCGCTGAAGGGAAAAATCGTATCCTCCGTATACCTTACGGGAGACGGACTGGAGGGCGGGTGGCTCTGTGATTCCCTCCATGTGCTGTGCCGGGGGCGCAGGGCTTTTCAGGGGAAGAATCTGTATTCCAGAGGGGCCTGTTACGGCAGTCTTTATGAGGCACATAAGAAGGAAGCAGGGTATATTTATTTTGGCGACCTGGTCTTGTCAAAAAATATATTTCTGAAGGTGAACTGTGGAAATCAGACCTTTTTTCATGATCTGGCGGAGGCTGGAGAGCGCTGTTACGAGGTGGAGCGCAGCTGCCAGGTGCTGCTGAACGGGGAACCAAGCGTGGATGTCTGGCTGAAGGATCCGTACAGCGGGGAGACAAGAATCGAGAGCTTGCAGCTTACGGATCTTCCGGAGCGACCGCCAAAGGCCACGCGGCTGCTCATTGAGACTCGAGGCACCGGGAAGGGGCAGCTGCTGGTACGGGTGAAGGATCTTGGATTGGGCGGATGGTATCCATCCAGCGGAAAGGTATGGGAGTATTGTATCGATGAGTGAATTGTGGATTTGCAGAGAGCAGACAGCGAAGCGGCCCTACTATCTGGAGGCAGCGGACATGGAGCTGTGGACGATCGAAGAACTGTGCTTTTATCTCTATCAGAATATGGAGCGACTGGACGAAACGGTCATGGGAGACAAGCTGTATGACTGGCTGTCCGGGGAACTGGAGCTGCCGAGGCTTTCCGAGAGCCTGCGGGAGCTTCGCAGGCAGGGCAGGGATGCTCTCTGGTGTGCCTGGTTTCTGTTAAAAGAGACCGGTATGTACTCAGATGAGGAGCTTCGTGACATCAAGGCTTACTGTCTTGCGCTGGAGAACAAGGATGAACTGGAGCGCCAGAAGCTGAAAGCGGATCGTCTGCTGCAGAACAAAAAGTATCTGCGGTGTATCCGGGAATATGAACGGCTGCTTCAGATGGGTGAGGGAAAAAGCCAGTACCGGAAGCTGTCCGGGGATGTATGCCATAACCTTGGAGTGGCATACGCGGGATTATTCCTTTTTGACGAGGCGGCGGAGTGGTTTGGAAAGGCGTTCGAGCGGAATCAGAGGGCGGAGTCGGCCCAGGCCTATGAGGATGCCAGAAGGATGGCGGAATCCGCGCAGGCATATGGGAAGGATTCTGTATTGACAGAGACAGCGATGCCAGGGAACGAAGAACTGTGGGAGGAACGTCTGGAAGAGCTGAAAGCGGAGTACCGAAAAATGCTGGTTTAGCGAAAGAAGGGCATGGGTTTGTTTGCGGCGAAGGGAACGCCCCAAAGCAAGAGGGTGTCCCTGTCAGACGCGCTCTTGTTTTGGAGCTGTATACCAGCAAATGAAACTATGCAGTATCTTACAAAGTTTCGCAAAACCAGCGAGGAAGAGAACAGCATGAGCTTGTAGTTACTTGAATACGTAAGGGTCTTGAGCTCATGCAACCAGGACTTATAGCATTATACTCAAAAAGTGCGGGCTCAGGTACTTGTACAGACACAAATACCTGAAGCCCGCATAGTTCGTTATCTCCGAGGTTTGACGCAGATACTGCAAGATAGCTGTAGGTACAGCTTGCCGC
>CABQGZ010000287.1 GCA_902463835.1 uncultured Lachnospiraceae bacterium | reverse complement strand
GTGTTGGATTCTCCATTTTCAATCTTCGTATCTGGTTTATCTCCTTCTTTTTCATCTCTTTCCTGGCTTCCCCCTGTGCATCCTCCAACAAGTAATGCCACACCAAGCATTACGGGCAAAAAGACTTTTCTCATAAATTTCATAGTTCCTACACTCCTTTTCGTTATTTTCTTCGAATTCTTAAAACCGTACTGTCATAAGCTCCTTTTTGCGTTTTCAACTCAACCTTGAGCTCGCCTTCGTAAAACTGATTTATAAACTCCACAGGATTTTTATCCCAATTTCTCCCTCCTTCCCCATGACTTCCAGGTACAAACAGCCAGTTTTCCTTGACTTCCTCTGGATTAAAAAGAAATGTCGAAGCTGCTGCCCCGGTATACAGGATTTTACCGTTAAAGCTGACGGTCATCTCTTGTACTGAGTCATTATCCTGTGTTTGAATATCAAGAGTTATTTCCGTAGGCGCCTGGGCAGAAAATTCACTTTTGGGCACTGTATGCGAAGTGATATTCACAGCACATTGGCCAAGCTGCACAAGACGGATTCCTCCTACGATGAAATAATTATCTTTTATCTCAAATTTAGTTCCGGCCGGAATCATACAGACAATAACGCTGCTTTTCGCCGGTATAGAAATAGCCGCTGTACCTTTTGCTTCTGGATGAATGATCTTCTTTCTTACCGTATCAAATAAGGCATAGCTTGTATCTCCAAGCTCCAGTGAGACGGTCTTTTCCTCCTCGTAGGGATTGTAAAAAAGATATTGCTGGAAATCCCCCTCCTGTTTGAAATCATCGCATTTTGTAATATCAATCCGCAGAATCTGTTCCACGTCTGTTTTTTCTATAATTCCGCCTAAAATCCCCACATGTGCGCTCATGTATATTCCATAATCCGTCTGTCCCCAACCGTATATTCTCGGATCTCCCGTAGCATAAGGTGAGATCTGACCAGAAACTCCAAGCTCATGATACCTTGGATATTTTCTTACGCCTTCATACGCAATCACGCCTTCGGGATCCGCGGCTTTTGCCAGATTATAGCTTGATTGGCAATCCGGTGATAGTTCATCCCGATAAAACAGCCGGCAGCTGTTTGACATCTGTAAAAACCATTTTCCCACATCATCCGCAAACCGTTGGTCATATCGCAGCATAGGTGCCAAAGTAGACGCCGGATGAACCGTATTCATAAAAAATGCGTATGCAGTATCATCTTTATGCGAATAATTGTCAAAAGCCATCAGCCCGTACGCGTCATATTCGCCCCATTTGTCGTTTACCACTCCGCTGGGCCGATAATCGTCCTCCGAATCAAAAATATTATTGACAAATTTGGAAACCGTGTAGTTTGTCCCCTGCATGAAATTCATATACGCAGTGTTATAGCCCATATAGTCACATAATAATTCGTAATACGTATTCTTCATTTCTGCTTCACAATAATCTGCATACTCATAAGCCGCTTCCATATATTTATTATCATTGGTCAGCCGGTACGCATTTAACAACAGAAAGACAACTCCCGTATTCGGTACCTCCACTCTGGTTGTCAGGATCGTGCGCTTTGTAGTAAAATTCAGAGACGTATATGCAAATCTACCTAACCCCGTGTCCTCAAAATATGGCAGTGCATCCACCCATTGATCGGCTCCATCGAGAATCATTTTCTTGGCCTGATCATCACTTTTATATAAATTATAAATCCTTGCATACAAAATCTGGGGATACAGCTCATACCAGAAGGAACCACCGGTGCTTCCCCCGATATTATTCAAGATAAATCCTTCTCTGTTATAAAAAGCCTTCAGCATATTTACAAAATCATAACTGACAGTTTCACCCGAAGCATCTGTAAAGGTCTGTTTTGATTTATCTATCCCACAAAGGGTCGCTCCCCAGACGGCGGATAATACCGTGATTCCCTCCGGGCTTCCGCATCGGTCAAGGGCAATGGTTCCTCCCCCTGTCTGATTTACATGACCGATATAGGAGGGCAGTCCGAACGCACGCCCACTGAAGACATCGTTGTTTATGCCATCCACCCAATACCCCAACGGCGCATAAGAAGGATTCTCTCCTCTCCACTCGGTAGGCTGATATTGACTGTTTTTCGCAAAGGAAAAGAGCAGTTCGTCCTGTTTTACCGCAATTTCTTTATAATCCAGATACTTATAGTTGTCTGGTCTGTCCGGCATGAAGTCAACCTGATTAATATTTTTCGTCAACAAAACGCTTTCTCCCGAATAGGAAGCAATTTCATCCTTAGCATACTTCATGGAATCATTCTCCTGACTGTCGTTGCCTTCACCGCTATTTTCCTGCCCGTTGTTATGATCCTCGCTTCCATTTGGAGTATCTTTGCAGCCTGTCACCGTAATCATAAGGATGAGCATTACCAAAATACAGGAATATATCCCATTAAAAAAATTCTTCATCCGCTTACCCCCTTCTTAATATCCGTATTTCTCTATTTTCCTGCTGGCCATATCCGTTAATCCATTTTCTGTTTCGATTTCTACCACAAGCTGCGCCAGCCCTTTGCCCAGATCATTTGCCATGATCCTGTATTCCTGTACCGGCTCCCCAGAGTAAAGCTGTTCATCTCCTGCCTTTATGGTCATCCTTTTCACAGAATCTCCCTTTGGAGCATCATAAGAAAGCTTGAGCATCTCAGATTCTGATATCACACTGATCTTCGCATCTCCAGGACTTGTTATATTGACAGACGCTCTTTTTACTGCCATAAGCTTACCGTTCACCTCGTATCCTGTATTTGTCTCCGTAATGGCCTCCTCCCAGGGAAGCAGCATGATTACAACAGAAGCTTCCGCCGGTACTGTCAACGCAAAATCGCCCGCTGCTTTTTCCGACAGCACTTCCCCTGTGACTGTATTGAACAGCTTATATGTTCCACCGTAATTTACCGTTATGGTTTTTTCACTTTCATATGGATTATAATATAAATAAGCTGGATACTCTCCCTTGGAAAAGGTATCTGTCTTATTTAAATCCACCTGGAGAATCTGCTCCACATCTGTCTTTTGGATCATGCTCCCCAAAATACCGACCTGTCCTCCGCCATAAATACCGAAGTCCGTAATACCTCCCCAGTTAAGCGCAAGCTGATCCCCCATGGAATAAGGAGATACTCCTCCATGGCTGGATTTCACACCCTCATAAGCAATAGCGCCGCTTGCATCCGCAGGGCTTCCATCCGGACAGCTCTGGTGATCTTTGGGCACCTCATTGCCATAAAACAACCGGCTGCTGTTGGACATATGCAGAAACCATTTTCCCAACGCATCAGAGAAACGAGGATCATATTTTACAACCGGCATTAATGCATATGCCAAATGAAACGTATTCATTGCAAAGGCATAACCATCTCCCGTATATTGCGAGTAGCTATATGCCATCAGGCCATATGCATCATAATCTCCCCACTTCGCGTTCACTACCTGCGTACCTCTGCGGAAATCCGTATCGCCGTCAAACATATAATTCACAAATTTCTGAATATCATAATCTGTCCCATGATACGCATTTAAGATCGCTGCCACATATGCAGCATAATCATTCAAAATCTCATAATAGGGGTTTTTCGGAAACTTCTGTAAATAATCCAAAACATATTTACAGTCATTCAAATAAATTTCATCGCCGGTAAGCATATATGCATTATAGAAAATCATTGCAAGTCCCCCGTTGGGAGGCTCATTCCAATCACTTCCATAAACAGGCATATTCGCCGCGAAATCAAAAGATTTAAATACAAAATCCGGCTCTCCTTTGGAATTTACAAAATATGGCAGTGCTTCATGCCATCTCTGCGCTCCCTCCAAAATAATAGCTTCCATCCAGGTTTCATCCGGATACAGACGATATAATTCTAAAAACTGAATCTGCGGGTACAATAAGTACCAAAAGCTTCCCCCTGTCTTTCCTTTTTTGTTGTTCATTACAAAACGTACATCTGAATCGGTGTTAAAAAAAGCCTCTGACATTTTTACAAAATCATAGGTATAGCTCTGTCCATCTGTTCCCTGAAACGTTTGATTACTTTTATCGATACCAATCAACGAGCTTCCGATCAGAGAGCCAAGAAGCGTCAGTGCCTCCGTTCCTTCGGGATATCCCGCAACCTGAGATCCGATGTAAGAAGGGAATCCAAAGGTACGAAAATCAACGTTTATCTTCGTATCATCCCAGTATCCAATCGGACTGCCTGTGGTTCTGTCATAGGGGACATTTGTTGTGGCTTTGGCGAACTCATATAACACTTCGTCTACATTCTGCGCTATTTTCTTGTAATCCAAATACTTGTAATTTGAGGGGCAGGCAGGCATATTGTCGATCTGAGCAATGTGTTTTTGCAGCGAACGGCTTTCCTGTACATGATCTGCGCCTTCATCGGAAGGCACCTTCGAACCATCCGTCCTACATCCTCCCAGCGAAGCACTGACCAGCGCTATGGCAAGCATCATACCAATCCCTTGAACTCCCCAGGTTTTTACTTTTCTTCTCTTTTTTAAAAGCATGTCATTCCACCTTCCTCTTTTCTCATCAAGGTTCTCCATCCTACCGGCCCTGCTTCTTTAAATCAACGGTCGCCAGACAAGTATAGTATTCCCCACCCCCATAATAAACATAAAGCAAATCCTCCACCTCTGTCAGTCCGGTAAAAAATATGGTATCTCGCCAGCTTGAGACCGGTTTATGTGGGAAATCCTTCTCAAAACCCTTCTCATAAGGGATATTTTCGTCTGCTGTAATTACAGGATAATCCAGCCAGTCAATCGGTTTTCGCGGATTATCTTTATGGAACAGCACTTCCCCCACTGCATAAAAGTGCCCCGTATGATGTCCGCCTGTAAATAAGAGAATGTCCTTTTCATGCTCATTGTAATTACAAATTGCTAAGCATCCTTCGCCTCCCGGCCACCTTTCTTCAACCGCTTCACTTTTCCAATGAATCATGTCATCGGAAAAAGCTATCAGACCATGATTCAAATACATGACAAATTTCCCATTAATTTTTACAGCATTATTATGAATATCCTGCAAAACACATGCATTTCTATGTACCGTCCCAGCCTCCGGGAATACCAGGCCTTGTCTTTCCCAGTGAAGTAAATCTTTTGAGGTTGCCAGAAATACACCATTTTGGCTAAAATCCGTCAAATTCTCCCAATCCCATTGATTGCAGAACAAATAGTAGGTATCCTCATATTTCACACAGCATACATC
>CABQGZ010000286.1 GCA_902463835.1 uncultured Lachnospiraceae bacterium | reverse complement strand
ATGGAGTATCGCAGCTTGGACGGATGTTTGATCCGCAAAATGGTGGGTTTTCCAGTGCCCCTAAGTTTCCCGTGCCCCACAATCTGCTGTTTCTCATGGAAATGTATGAAACGGGGCAGATGGATTGGGAGGAATCGGGGAATGCAGCTGGGATGCAAAACGAAAATATCTTGGCACACAAGCAGGATTTATTGGATATGATCGAACTGACATTGCAGCAGATGTACCGGGGTGGAATATTCGACCACATTGGCGGCGGATTCTCCCGGTACTCCACGGATGAGCGCTGGCTGGTGCCGCATTTTGAAAAAATGCTCTACGATAACGCGCTGTTGACACTGGCTTATCTGGAGACCTATCGCATTACTGGAAAGGGGCTGTACCGGCAGGTGGCCGAGCGTACCCTGGAATATATGGAGCGGGAGCTGACTCATGAAAAGGGAGGCTTTTACTGTGCCCAGGATGCGGACAGCGAGGGGGAGGAAGGAAAATATTATACGCTTACCCAGGAAGAAGTGGAAAAGGTGCTTGGAAAGGCAAAGGGCAGTTGCTTTTGCCGCTGGTATGGAATTACGGAACGGGGGAATTTTGAGGGGAAAGGGATTCCGAACCTGCTGGAGAATGAAGGCTGGTATAGAGAGGACTTACAGCCGAAGGAACTTGAGCGGGACTGGCAGCTGCTGCAGGAGTACCGCAGGAGGAGAACACAGCTCCACAGGGATGATAAGATATTGACCTCCTGGAACGGGCTTGCCATATGGGCCTTTGCCAGAGCCTATCAGATCACGGGAGTTACAGCGCACTATAAGCAGGCGAAGAAGGCGGCGGCCTTTGTCCGGGCCAATCTGATGACGTTGAACGGGCGGCTGAAGGTGCGCTGGCGTCAGGAGCATGTGGCATTTGAAGGGAATCTTGACGATTATGCCTGCTATGCACTGGCGCTGCTGGAGCTGTACCAGTGTGATTTTGACGTCAGCTGGCTTCGAACCTGCATGGGACTTGCGGAAAAGCTGCAGGAGTTGTTCGGGGATGACAGAGCCAGCGGATTCTTTTTGTACGGGACAGACAGCGAACAGCTGATCGGAAGGCCGAAGGAGACGTATGACGGAGCCATGCCCTCCGGCAATTCCATGGCAGGGCTGCTGCTGGTGCGCCTGGCAGCGCTGACTGGGGATCAGAAGTGGCAGGAGGCGGCGAACCGGCAGCTTTCCTTCCTGTGCAGAGAGATGGAAGGTCAGGAAGCCAATCATACCATGGCGCTTCTGGCAATGAGAGAGCAGGAGAAGGAGCGAATTCATCTGGTGTGTACCACGGATGGAGAGATTCCGGAGGAGGAGATCCGATGCTGGAAAAAGAAGCAGAGACAGGCTGCGGAAGCGCTGGTGATCACTCCGGAAAATCAAAAGTCCCTGACAAAGCTGATCCCCCAGGCAGGGGAATATCCGATACCTGAGGGAATCCTGTACTATGTATGTCAGGGAAAGTCTTGTCTGCCGCCAATGACGGAATTGCCAGAGACTATCAGTACCCCAGTACCTCGCCAATCAGGATCACTTTGATGCGTCCCGGCGTGCCGCTTCTTCTGGTGATGACGGTCTGGCTGCAGATACAGTCGGGGCTGTAGCAGTCGCCGCAGACGCCTGTCTGAGCGCAGGGGGTCTTCTTGTGCAGACGGATGGTGTTGGCGGGGGAAGCAATGTTTTTTACTCTGCGGTAGGCGTCGTCAAGGGTGGAGCATACCTTGTTCATACCAGCCAGAATGACCACCTGCTTCGGTCCCCAGATCAGGGCTGCCACCCGGTTTCCGTTCCCGTCGATATTGATAAGCTCCCCCTCCAGGGTGATGGCGTTGGTACTCATGAAATACGCATCGGCGGTGAAGGCTCGGGCATAAATCTGCTGCACTTCCTCCGGGGAGGCGGCAGCTGCCCGGTCGAGAAGCTTTATATCCTCTTTTTCACGGAGAAGGGGCAGAAGGCCGGTCTCCTCCAGTGTCATGGAGCCTCCGAAGGAGACCACGCTGTCCTTGGCGAGAAAAGAGCAGGCCAGAACGACAGCATCCGCTGATGTGGGGCAGTAATAGCCCTCCATCTGTCGTTTCTTCATGTTCTGGATTATGGTATTGGCGGTTGTCTCGTAGTATGTTTCTTTTGGATTCATTGTGTACCTCCTCAAAATATATTTCAGATTGGACAGCCAGGGAATCTTCTTTGGCTGGCAGATCAACTAAAGTAAGAATAACACAAGAAGAGAAAATATGCCATTCTATTTTGGAATCTGTTTTGGAATTTTATTGTTTCTCTTGAATCGTGCTTTTTTTGTGGTATAATAGACCATATTCCAGGCAGAAAACGGCCGGATGGCCATCTTACCGTGATTGCAGAGCGATCATGTATAATGAGGGGATGGAAGGGAAGCAATAGCAATGAAAACAAGTACATTATTAAAAAGATTTGTTCCTTATTACAGAAAATACGTGGGAATCATGGTGATGGATCTGGTCTGCGCGTCTCTCACCACCGTCTGTGAACTGGTATTGCCGGTGATCATGCGCTATCTCACCAATACCGGAATGAATGCTCCCCAGGAGCTTACCATACAGATCATCATCACAATCGGACTGTTGTATCTTGGATTGAAGCTGATCGATGTTCTGGCCAATTATTATATGGCCTACACCGGTCATGTGATGGGTACAAGGATTGAGACAGATATGCGGCAGGATGCCTTTGCGCATCTGCAGAAGCTGTCGGACAACTATTTCAATAACACAAAGGTTGGACAGATCATGTCCCGGATTACCAGCGATCTCTTTGACGTGACGGAATTCGCCCATCACTGCCCGGAAGAGTTCTTCATCGCTTTCCTGAAGGCGGTAGTATCTTTTGTGATTCTGGCTCGAGTGAACATGCTTCTCACAGTCATTATATTTGTAATGATCCCGGTGATGATATTGTCCTGCACCTACTTTAATCTGCAGGTGAAAAAAGCCTTCAAACGTCAGAGAAACCAGATTGGTGAGCTGAATGCCAGGATTGAGGACAGCCTTCTGGGCAATAAAGTAGTCCGGGCTTTTGCCAATGAAGCGATAGAGCTTGAAAAATTCAGTCAGGACAATCAGGAATTTTTGAAAATAAAACGGTTAAGCTATAAGTATATGGCAGCATTTCAAAGCACCATCCGCCTGTTTGACGGAATCATGTATGTGATCGTGATCATGGCCGGAGGGATTTTTATGTTGAAGGGTCTTATCACACCGGCCGATCTGGTAGCATATATCTTGTATGTGACAACGCTTCTGGCGACCATCCGCCGCATTATTGAATTTGCGGAGCAGTTTCAGCGGGGGATGACGGGCGTAGAGCGATTTGCGGAACTGATGGATGCTAAGATTGATATTTTTGATGAGGAGGGAGCCGTGCCCCTTACGGATGTGAAGGGAGAGATTACCTTTCGCCATGTGTCATTCGAATATCCGGACGATCACACGCCGGTGCTTGAAGATATCAACCTGACGATTCACGCTGGGGAGAAGGTGGCGCTGGTAGGACCCTCCGGAGGCGGGAAGACCACCATGTGTAACCTGATTCCACGTTTCTATGATACCACGGAAGGGGAGATTCTGCTGGATGGTCAGGACATCCGGCATGTGACCCTGGAGAGCCTTCGAAACAGCGTGGGTGTGGTGCAGCAGGATGTGTACCTGTTCTCCGGCAGTGTCTATGAGAACATCGCATACGGCAAGCCGGGTGCGTCCAGAGAGGAAGTGATCGCGGCGGCAAAGATGGCCGGCGCCCATGGGTTTATCGAAGAATTAAAAGATGGGTACGACACCTATGTGGGCGAGCGCGGGGTGAAGCTGTCAGGCGGACAGAAGCAGCGGATCAGCATTGCCCGGGTAATGCTAAAAGCACCCAAGGTGGTTCTGCTGGATGAGGCAACCGCAGCCCTGGACAACGAAAGCGAGCACCTTGTATCGGAATCCCTGGATAAGCTGGCGGAGGGAAGGACGACGCTTACCATCGCTCACCGGCTGACCACGATTCACGGAGCGGATCGAATCCTGGTTCTCTCCGGCAACAAGATCGTGGAGGAGGGGAATCATGAAGCTCTGATGGATCGGAAGGGTATCTACTACCAGCTGTATACCTCAGCGAATCTGGAAGGGAAGACCCCTTAAGGAGCGGGAGCTAATATGAGAGAGAAGGAATATTAAGGAACATAAACGGTATCATTTATGACAGAGGACAATCGAAGAGTCCCAAAAGAAAAGAGGAGTGTATATGGAGATTCCATTTAAAAAGATTGAAATGGAGGATAAGCCGGTGATCGACCGGTATCTGAAGTTGAAGCCGCACCGGAGCTGCGAACTGATTTTTGCAAATATTTATCTGTGGAGCCGTTATTATCCCACCGAATTTGCTGTTGTGGAGGACGCTTTGGTGTTCCGCAGCTTTGTGGAGAGCGATGGCATGAGCATCACCTTCCCGGCAGGGGAGAAAGCGCAGGTGAAAAGGGCGCTTGAGGCAATGTTCGCGTATTTTAGAGAGAAGAACATGGCGATACGAATGCACCTGGTTCAGGAGGGAGAGTTTGCCCTGCTGGAACAGTGGTATCCGGGACGCTTTACCATAGAGTACGATCGGGATGCGGCGGACTACGTCTATGAGTCGGAGCAGCTTGCCACCCTGGCGGGAAAGAAGCTTCACGGAAAGCGCAATCACATCAACAATTTTAAGAAGCTGTACCCGGACTGGAGTTATGAGCGAATCACGGCGGCAAACCAGGAGGATTGTTTCCAGATGGCCATGAAATGGCGGCAGGATCATGTATGTGAGTACAGTACAGACGAGCAGGACGAGGAGCGGCGGGATGAACTGTGTGTAACACTGAATGCCTTGCGGCTTCGAGAGGAATTGGGACTGGTAGGCGGCCTGATCCGTGTGAACGGCCAGGTGGTGGCATTCTCAATTGGAGAGCCGCTGAACCCGGACACCTTTGTGGTGCACATTGAAAAAGCCTTTGCAGATATCCAGGGTGCATACCCCATGATCAATCAGCAGTTTGTGGAGCATGAAGCCTTAGCATATAAATACGTGAACCGGGAGGAAGACACTGGTTCCGAGGGTCTTCGGAAGGCAAAGCTTTCCTATAAGCCCGCATTTTTAGTAAACAAAGGATTGGTTCGTGAGAAAAAGGAGGATAAGGAACATGACACAGATTGATATTATTTCAGGATTTTTAGGAGCA
>CABQGZ010000285.1 GCA_902463835.1 uncultured Lachnospiraceae bacterium | reverse complement strand
TTGCGCAGGGCCTGGGGTATGCAAACGTGTATTATTTCTCAAACGCATTTAAAAAGAGGACGGGGCAAAGCCCCTCGACATACAGAAATCGTGAAGACTGATCGGGCGGTTATTTACCTGTAGATCCGTCATTTTCACACATAGAACGCCGATCGCCCGCATATACTGAATCAGTAAATGCAGGAGGCTTTTTTATGGACAATATCAATACCAGTGCATATGATATTTACAAAGATATCAGCGAGCGTACAAGAGGTGATATATACATCGGCGTGGTGGGGCCAGTCCGCACCGGAAAGTCCACTTTTATCAAACGTTTCATGGATCTGATGGTTCTGCCGAAAATGGAAGATATACATAGCAAGGAGCGAACCATCGATGAACTGCCCCAGTCTGCCCAGGGGAAGACGATCATGACCACAGAGCCAAAGTTCGTGCCAAAGGAGGCGGCCCAGATTCAGCTGGCAGACGACATATCCGTGAATGTACGTCTCATCGACTGCGTGGGATTCATGGTGGACGGAGCCGGCGGACATATGGAGGATGGGACGGAGCGGATGGTAAATACGCCATGGTTTGACTATGAAGTACCCTTCACTCTGGCGGCGGAGATCGGAACCCAGAAGGTGATCAAGGAGCATTCTACCATCGGGATCGTCATCACCACAGACGGCTCTTTCACCGATCTGCCCAGGGAAGGCTATGTACATGCGGAAGAACGGGCTATTCAGGAGCTGAAGAAGCTGGGCAAACCCTTTGTGGTGCTTCTTAATACGCCAAAACCTTACGGCGACGAGGCAGTGCGACTGTCGGAGGAGCTTGCGAACCGGCATAAGGTGACGGTGTTGCCAGTGAACTGCGAACAACTGCGAAAGGACGATATCTACCGTATCCTGGAGAGTATTCTCTATGAATTTCCGGTGGCAAGGGTGGATTTCTATATGCCGAAATGGGTGGAGATGCTGGATGTGGCCCACAAGATCAAGGCCAGCATCATTGAAAATGCCAGAAATATCCTTCAGAGTGTCTCCTATGCCAGGGATGTGAGAAAGCTGGATTTCGCCCCATCAGGAGAGTACATAAAGCGAATGAAGCTGGATCAGGTGGATCTGGCCAAGGGGCGCATCCGGATACTCATCGAGGTAGATGAGGCGTTGTATTATGAAAATATGACCGAACTGACCGGAGTACCCATCCAGGGAGAATATCAGCTGATCTCCATGGTGAAGGAGTTGGCCCAGATGAAACAGGAGTACGGCAAGGTGGCCAGCGCCATGGAGGCGGTGCGTCAGAAGGGGTACGGCGTGGTGACACCGCAGCTTCACGATATTGCGATTGAGGAGCCGGTACTGATTCGCCATGGAAATAAATTCGGAGTGAAGATCAAAGCCTCCTCTCCCTCCATTCATTTAATTCGGGCCAACATCGAGACAGAGATTGCTCCGATCATCGGAAGCGAGGACCAGGCCAACGATCTGATCTCCTATATCAAGACCTCCAAGGATGAGGGGGACGGAATCTGGCAGACCAATATCTTTGGAAAGTCTGTGGGCGAACTGGTGGAGGATGGCATCCGCGGAAAGATCACCATGATGGACGATGAGAGCCAGATCAAACTGCAGGAGACCATGCAGAAGATTGTAAACGACAGTAATGGGGGGCTGGTCTGCATTATTATTTAAGAAGAATGGGCGGCCCTTCGCTTCAGCCGGGGCTGTCCTTCCATTTTATCCTATACTTTTGCAGGACAATGTAGTATAATAGACCTTATTCGAGGCAGAAGACCTTATGCAAGGCAGAAGACGGCCAAACGGCCATACATAGAAAGACGAGGAAGAAGAATATGAATCCAACTTACGAAAAATTACTGCACTGTTACGAGAGCTTTCGGGCAAAAATAGACTTCAAACCGGAGATTGCGCTGATCTTAGGTTCCGGACTGGGGGACTATGCGGACGGGATCAAGGTGGAGGCCATCCTGGACTATCACGACATCGATGGATTTCCGGTGTCTACGGTGACGGGACACAAGGGAAGATTTATCTTCGGCTATGTGAAGGATGTGCCCGTAGTCATCATGCAGGGACGGGTACATTATTATGAGGGCTATTCCATGCAGGACGTGGTTCTGCCGGTGCGGCTTATGAAAATGATGGGGGCGAAGGTACTCTTTCTGACCAATGCTTCCGGCGGCGTCAACTTTGATTTTCACGTGGGTGATTTTATGATGATCACGGGCCAGATCTCCAGTTTTGTTCCATCGCCGTTGATTGGACCGAACATCGATGAACTGGGCGTTCGTTTCCCGGACATGAGCGAGATCTATAAGAAGGATCTGCAGGATATTATCCGCGCATCCGCAAGGAAGATCGATATTCCATTGCAGGAGGGAACGTATCTCCAGTTTACAGGACCGGCTTATGAGTCGCCAGAGGAGATCAGGATGGCTCGGGTGCTGGGAGCGGATGCAGTAGGCATGAGTACCGCCTGCGAGGCAATCGCGGCAAATCACATGGGGATGCGTGTATGCGGAATCTCCTGTGTGACGAATCTGGCTTGCGGAGTGACAGATCAGCCTCTCTCCCACGAGGAGGTGAAGGAGACGGCAGACAGGGTAGCTCCCCTGTTCAAGCATCTGGTGACGGAGTCGATTGTGAATATTCACCGGGCGTTTGTGAATCAGTAAAGGGGGAGAAAAATGAATATCCGATTTTATAACGCAAAGATACTGGTCACAAAAGAGGACAAGACCTTTGAGATTGTTGAGGGAGAACTCTGGGTCAAAGGAAATACGATCTGTTATGTAGGGGATGGCAGTGACAAGGAGCAGGTGTATGAAAAGCTGGAAATGCCGGTGATCTTGTGGAACAGAGAGGTCAATGCAGCCGGTAATCTGCTGATGCCTGGTTTTAAAAATGCCCACACCCATTCAGGCATGACCTTCCTGCGGTCCATGGCGGACGATCTGCCCCTGCAGGAGTGGTTGTTTCAGCAGGTATTTCCAAAGGAGGATCAGCTTCAGGCGGAAGATATCTACTGGCTGACGGCACTGGCGAACCTGGAGTATCTGACCAGCGGAATCACTTCTCAGCTCAATATGTATTTTTTCCGGGAGCAGGCGGCAAAGGCCTGTATGGATATGGGCTTTCGTCTTGTACAGACAAGTGGGCTGAACAATTTCGGCGGCTCGGTGGCAGAAGTGGAGGAGGAGTATCTGAAGTACAATGCTTACCATGAATTATGCTCTTATATACTGGGCTTTCACGCGGAGTATACCACAAGTCTGGAACTGATGGAAGGAATTGCCGGCTTAGTGCAGAAATACAAAGCGCCCATGTTCGTCCACAATTCCGAGACGAAGCGAGAGGTGGAGGAGTGCCGGGAACGTTACGGCATGAGTCCGACGCAGCTGTTCGATAAGCTTGGCATGTATGACTTTGGCGGCGGCGGCTATCACTGCGTGTGGTTTGATGAGCAGGATATAGATATTTTTGCAAAAAAGAAGCTGTCCGTGGTGACAAACCCTGGATCCAATTCCAAGCTGGCCAGCGGAATCGCTCCGATTCGTCCGATGATGGAGTGGGGAATCAATATTGCTATCGGAACGGACGGTCCTGCCAGCAATAACTGTCTGGATATGTTCAAGGAGATGTTCCTGGTGTCTTCCCTGGCTAAGCTGAGGGACATGGATGCGGCTGTGATGGATGGAGACGCTGTGCTCTACATGGCAACCGCAGGCGGCGCAAAGGCCATGGGTCTTGACGACTGTGACTATCTTGCAGTGGGAAAGAAGGCCGATCTTATCATGATCGACTTGCAGCAACCCAACATGCAGCCTGTCAACAATATCACCAAGAATCTGGTGTACAGCGGCAGCAAGCAGAATGTGAAGATGACCATGATCAACGGCGTTATTTTATATGAAGACCAGAAGTTCCACGTCAATATGGATATCCAGGAGATTTACCGGAAAGCCAACGAGATTGGGGCGAGGATGAAGTAGGAGGAAAGATACGGCAAGGATGAAATGAAGGGATGTACAGGGAGCTTCTGGACATCCGGATGCAAAAGAAGGGTATTTTATGAAGTCGAAAGAGAAGCGTGCCCTGCTCACAGAGGTGGGAAGGGTGGACAAAAATATATGGATTGCCTTGGTGTTTTTGTGCGCGATCGGGCTGCTCATGGTTTATTCCGCATCCTCCTACGGCGCATCCATGAGCAAAGAGAGCAATTATGATTCTCTGTATTATGTCAAGCGGCAGGGGATGTTCATGCTGGCAGGATTTGCTTTTATATTTCTGTTCCAGTTTTTTACATTGCATATTGTAAAAATATTTTCAATACTCATTTATCTGGGAGGTGTGGGCAGCATCTTTCTGCTGAAAACGCCGCTGGCGGTGTCCTCCCATGGCGCAACCCGCTGGGTTAAGATTGCGGGAGTGCAGTTCCAGATTGCGGAGCTGGTTAAGATCGCCGTCATTGTAATGCTGGCTTTTTTGATTGACCGATATCACAACAGCGATGACAAGGTGAAGCTGACACTGTATCTCTGGGCCGCAGGAGGTGTGCCGGCTTTGCTGCTGTTTAAGATTTCCAGTGACCTGAGCAGTTCTATCGTGGTGCTGGGAATTATGTTTTGTACCACTTTTATCTGCTGTAAGACGGTAATGATGCATCTGGGAGTGGGCGCTTTGGGAGCGGCGGGCGTTCTTATGTATGTCCTGAATATTGCCAGAAACCTTCCGTCACAGGCACAGCTGGATGAGCTTCCGTTCCGTGTGGGGAGGATTGCTGCATTTTTAAGTCCGGAATCGTATGCTTCCGGTCAGGGCTATCAGGTGCTGCAGTCTTTGTATGCCATTGCCAGAGGCGGATTTTTTGGAAAGGGGCTGGGAAATTCTTTGCAGAAATTTATTATACCGGAAGCGCACACAGATATGATTTTTGCCATCTACTGTGAAGAACTGGGAGTGGCGGGCATGATTCTCTTCGTGATGCTGCTGGCATACCTGCTTTTTTTGCTGGCAAAGGTGGCACTTTCGGCAGAGAATATGTTTGAAAGTGTTTTGGTGCTGGGGGTAAGCCTGCATGTGGGGATCCAGAGTGTGATCAACATGGCAGTAAGTCTGAATATGATTCCCAACACCGGCATCGGCCTGCCCTTCATGAGCTACGGCGGGACATCAGTGCTCTGTCTGTTGCTGGAGATGGCTCTGGTCCTGAGCGCGGAGCGCCATCGGGTGATTCAGACGGCTTTGCGGGGATGCCGGAAG
>CABQGZ010000284.1 GCA_902463835.1 uncultured Lachnospiraceae bacterium | reverse complement strand
GTTCATCAGAATGCGGATGCGGTGGCGGAGCAGATTGAAAAAATCCACGGGGAGGAAGCGCCGTTATATTACAATAATGAGCAGTCCTTGTGCAGCGTGATCAAACGAGCGTTTTTCAGTTATGCGGACGAATATCTGAAGTTCGAAGAGCTGCCTTCCGGTGACGGTTATGCGGATATCGTGTATCTGCCGAAAAAGGATTCGCCTCTTCCGGCGCTGGTGATTGAATTAAAGTGGAACAAGTCGGCAGAGGGAGCAATCGATCAGATCAGGGATAAGCATTATCCCGATGCAATTAAGGATTATGGTGGTGAGATTCTGCTTGTGGGGATCAATTACGATAAGGATGCGCCGGCGGGGAAGCATACGTGCGTGATTGAGAAGGGGTAATGGAAGTAATAAAAATGCATGTAAATAAAAAAATCACTGTCACAGGTCTGGTGCAGGGCGTAGGTTTTCGACCGGCCGTGGCAGAGCTGGCAGAGGAATGTGGATTACAGGGACAAGTAAAGAATATGGGAGGCGTGGTGGAGATCATAGTCTCGGGGCGGCAGCAGGCGGTGGAGGAATTTTTCCGCCGTTTTGCATGCTTTCCGGTGGGGCGAATTGATACCATTGAGTCGGAGGACCTCATGTATGATGGTATTGGTGGAGGAATCGGTGAAGATATTGATGATGGTGAGACGCCAAAGATATATGGAAGAAACACACCCTATGAAAATTTTCAGATCGTAGAAAGCACAGAAGCCAGGGAGGATAAGCGCTTCCTGCCGGTGGATTTTCCAACCTGTGATCGCTGCAGGGCAGAGCTCTTTGATAAAAGGAATCGAAGGTACCGCTATCCCTTTATCAGCTGCACCCAGTGCGGCCCCCGCTATTCCATCCAGAGAGCCGTTCCCTATGACAGGGAAAGTATCACCATGGATGTGTTCCCCATGTGTCCAGAGTGCGGGAGAGAGTATCGGGAGAGAGGAAACATCCGCCGTCATGCCCAGACCATTGCATGTCATGATTGCGGCCCGACCTTAATGTGGACGTCCTGTGAGGAAGGACAATTGACAGGGGAGAGAGAGGGCACAGAGCGGATATTAGAAAAAGCGGTAATGGCATTGCGGATGGAGAAAATTGTCGCAGTCAAGGATATCGGTGGCTACCATTTTGCATTTTCTCCCTTCAGTGCCAGGGCGGCGGGAAGACTGCGGGAGTTCAAGCACCGGGACAGGAAGCCCTTTGCTGTGATGTTTTTCGACTTACAGCAATTGAAGGAATATTGTCAGGTCTCACCAAAGGAGGAAGAACTTCTGCTTTCTACTGCCAGACCGATTGTCCTTTTAAATAAGAAGCGGGACTTTGTTTCAGAAATTTGTGGGACAAGCGATCGAATTGGAGCGATGCTGCCCTGTAATCCGCTGCAGCTTCTGCTTCTTAAGGAAACCGGTCCCCTGGTTATGACAAGCGGAAACCGGGGAGGAGAGCCAATCATAACGGAGGACGGGGAGATGGAAGAACTGATGCGTCAGGGATGCCCGGATGCGATTCTCTCCCATGACAGGGAGATTCTTACCCCGCTGGATGATTCCATCTATCAGGTCAACGGGGAATTTGTCCAGGTCATCCGCCGGGCGAGGGGACTTGTACCGGAACCCATTGCCATTACGGAAGCCCTGCCCCGGGATACCTTTGCTGCGGGCGGAGATCTGAAAGCAGTATTTGCCCTGGGACACGGAAATCTTGTATACTTAAGTCAGCACTTCGGAGATCTGGAGGAGGTTCGATGCATCCAAAGGAGGGAGGAAGCCATCCTGCGGATGGAGAAGCTGCTTGCGATAGAGCCAACACTTACGGTGGGCGATCTGCACCCATCTTACGTATCATCCCAGGGAATGGAGAAAAAAGTGCAGCACCATCATGCCCATGTGGCCTCGGTGATTGCAGAGCATGGACTTGGCGGGCGTGTATTGGGCTTTGCTTTTGACGGAACCGGTTTTGGAACAGACGGAACTATTTGGGGAAGCGAGGTCTTTGTCTGCGAAGGGGAGAGAACCTTGCGTGTGGGGCATCTTGTCCCGGTGAAGCTTCTGGGCGGTGATGATGGGGCGAAGGATGCGGATAAGACCTTGTTCTCTTATATTATGGAGGCACGGGAGCGTGGACTGGGTACAGAATGTGAGAAGTGCGTGAAATACAAGGGACAGATAGAGAGCGGATCGCAGGATGCGTATGAGAGATACATGGGTCAGCAAACGTTGCAGGAGGCGGCATGGAAGCAAAATATCAATACCGTTTACTCTTCTTCCATGGGAAGGCTCTTTGACGCGGTAAGCGCCCTGCTGGATATCTGTCACTACAATTCTTACGAGGGAGAGTGTGCTATTCTGCTGGAGCAGGCGGCACACAGAGGGAGAGAATGGCTGGAACAGAAAAGTGAGACGCTGTCTCTGAAACTGAAAAAGGTGGATGGCGTCTGGCTGGCGGACGGTGTGCAGCTGATTGCGGATATGCTTGAGAAATTCTCACGGGTGCAGGATAGCCGGGAACAATGGCGGGATATTCTGGCATATCTTTTTCATCGGGCGGTGGCAGAAGCTTTTGTGGCAATGGCGGAAGAACTTTTCAAAGAATATTCCGTAAGCCAGGCGGCACTCAGCGGCGGAAGCTTTGCCAATCGGATTCTGCTGCCCGAGCTGGCGGAAGGGTTAACGCAGAAGGGATACCGCGTATATACCAATGAAAAAGTCCCCTGCGGAGATGGCGGTATCGCTTTGGGACAGGTTTATAGTATGCTTTTATAGAATATAGAATAAGGAAAGGATCTGCGATATTATGTGCGTAGCATTACCAGGAAAAGTGATCAAAATAGGAGAGAAGGATGCGCTGGTAGACTTCAATGGAAATCAGGTGACGGCCAGAAGCGGTCTTGTAGATATCAAAGTCGGCGACTATGTGCTGGTGCATGCAGGATGCATTTTACAGAAGGTTGCTGCCCAAGAAGCGGAAAGTCTTGCGGAACTTATGGAGGATGTGGGAGGCTATTCTTGAGATTCAGAGAGGAGAGCAGTGCTTCAGCTAGGAATCTGTAAGGAACAGGAGATTTTTCATGAATTTCAAGGAAGTAAAACAATTTTTAAAAGAATACGATGGACCGGAACTGAATATTATGGAGATTTGCGGAAGCCATACGGCAGCAATTTCTAAGAATGGGATCCGTACCATGCTGTCGCCAAAGCTCCACCTGTTATCCGGGCCGGGCTGCCCGGTGTGTGTCACACCCACTGCTTACATAGACAGATTGATTGAACTGGCGCTGACGCCTGGTACGTGTGTGGTGACCTTCGGGGACATGCTCCGGGTACCGGGGAGCGCCCGCAGCTTAAGTGAGGTTACGGGGCTTGGCGGCCGGGCGGTCATGGTTTATTCCCCCATGGAGGTGGCTGCCATGGCAAAAAAGGAGCCTGGGACGACCTTTGTCTTTGCCGCAGTTGGATTTGAGACAACCACGCCGGTCTACGCTCTTTTGATGGAGGAAGTGACAGAGAAGAAGCTGACAAATTGAGCCTCTGGCCCGCAGGTATCAGATTCCCTTTGGAGTCAGCGGCTTTGAGGGGGAGGAGATTCTCTATGCACTGGCAGGAATCGTGAAGGAAGCAGGCAGAGGCGTCGTCATGAATTTCTATCCACGGGTAGTGTGTGAGGAAGGCAATGTGCAGGCACAGAAGCTGGTGGAAAAATATTTTGAAGACGCAGACGCCGTGTGGCGGGGCATGGGAAGAATTCCATCCACCGGAAAAGTGCTGCGCAGGGAATATGCGGCGTATGACGCCGGAAGCGCGGGGCTTATGGAGGATCAGAAACGAAATAAGGCATGCTGCTGTGACAGGATCCTAATGGGAAAGATGGCGCCGGAGGAATGTCCCTTGTTTGGAACGGTGTGCAAGCCTCTGACACCCCAGGGGGCATGCATGGTTTCCGGGGAGGGCAGCTGCAACAGTGCATATCTTACGGGACAGTCTTAAGAAAGGAAGTATTTCTATGGAAGAGAGAATTATAATGGCTCATGGAAGCGGAGGCGCTGCCACCAGTCAGCTGATTGAAGGTATTTTTGCAAAAGAATTTCACAATGAGATATTGGATCAGATGGAGGACAGCGCCGTGGTTGCAGGTTCCGGAAGAATCGCCGTGACTACGGACAGCTTTGTTGTGACCCCCGTCTGTTATCCGGGCGGAAATATCGGCCGCCTGTGCATCTGCGGAACCGTGAACGACCTTCTCATGCGGGGAGCAAAGCCACGCTATATCACCTGCGGCTTTATCCTGCAGGAGGGGATGGAGATGTCTCTTCTGGCAAAAATCGTCCACGACATGGCTGCGACAGCCCGGGAAGCCGGTGTTGAGATCATTGCCGGGGATACAAAGGTGGTGAACGGAAACGGAGAATGCTATATCAATACCACCGGTGTAGGCTTCATCCCGGAGGAAAGAGAGGTATCCGCTGGCCGCATTCAGGCAGGAGATGTGATACTTGTCTCCGGCCAGCTGGGAGACCACCATGCGGCGGTCCTCTCTTGCCGGATGGGCATTTCCAATACCATAGAGAGCGATAACGCTCCTCTGGGCCAGATGACAGCTGCCCTTTTTGGTGCAGGAATCGAAGTGCATGCCATGCGTGACGTGACCAGGGGAGGGCTTGCTACGGTACTGAAAGAACTGGCAACAGCCTCCCGGACAACCATCGAACTTCATGAAAGCGCTATTCCGGTATCGCCGCAGGTAAAGGATTTTTGCGGTCTCTTAGGCCTGGATCCCCTCTATATGGGAAACGAAGGGAAAATGATTGCCGTTGTTCCAGCGGATCAGAAGGAACAGGCCCTTGCGGCGAGGGTCTCCGCAATCTGGAAGTGCTGCAGGGAGAGGGGCTGCCGAGAATCTGTTAAAAAATTGTTATTTTTTTAACAATATTTTTGCTTACCCTATTGCATTTCCGTTTCAACTGTGGTAGAATCATGACGAAACAAAAAACTGGCCGGCAGGAAGGCCCTCCCAACCATCTTTTTTTTAACGGAAGATTGTTAAAAAAATAACAATACATAGAGATACAAGATGCACAGCATCAGCGTTGGGAAAAATTTCGAGTTAAGAAGGAGAGAAAAACATGTCAAGAAAAGTAGTTTTAGCAGGCGCGTGCCGTACGGCAATCGGCAAGATGGGCGGAGCACTGAGCAATACACCAGCAGCAGATCTGGGTGCAATCGTGATCAAGGAAGCGTTGAACCGTGCAGGCGT
>CABQGZ010000283.1 GCA_902463835.1 uncultured Lachnospiraceae bacterium | reverse complement strand
ATGATTCCGATCTGTCTGTTCGCAAAGGAGAGAGTAATTGAAAAAGAAAGAGTACTGGACGAAGGGGCAGAAGAAAGTTATACGCTGCGCGATATGGCAGAATGTCTGCGGAAGAACAAATATTTATTGATTTTCTTTGCAGCTCCGCTCATCAGCAGCTTGCTTAATGTTGGGGCAAATTGGGGCTTATACGTTGCCCGGTACTGCCTTGGCGGTGAAGAAGCTGCCTCATATGTTTCGATGACGGTAATTATTCCGACCTTAATCGGTGCGGTTATGGCAGAAGAAATATGACAAATTTAAAGTCTTCTATATTTCATATGTTTTCGCTTTACTTTTGGGAATTGTAAGATTCATGGCCGGGTATGAGAATATGACGGTGTTTGTGATTTTAAATGCCTTAGGAGGAATTCCGCTAGGAATAGCAGTTATACTGCAGTATCAGTTTACGCCGGACTGCTACGAGTATGGACAGTACAAGACAGGATTAAAAATGCGTGGTGTAACGTTTGCAGCGCAGACATTTTTTACAAAATTAAATGGAGCGATCGCAACAGCAGTCAGTGTGTTTGCGTTAACTTTAATCGGCTTCCGGGAAGGAGAAGGCGTTGTTCAGGCGGCAGGATTTGCCGATAAATTATGGACATTCAGCTGCCTTGGCAGCATTATCGGGGGTATTTGCACTCTGCTTATACTTCGCCTTTACAAGCTTAATGACCATGATGTCCAGCTGATGGCAAAATGCAACAATGGTGAGATCAGCCGTGAAGAGGCAGAGGCACAGATGATCAATCAGTATTAAGAAAAGAATGGAGGACTTTTGCGATGGACAGAATAAAGGAACTGATTTCAAAAATGACGCTGGAAGAGAAGGCAAGTCTCTGCTCGGGCGCTGATAACTGGCACACGAAAGAAATCAAACGACTGAACATTCCGTCAGTTATGATGGTGGACGGCCCTCACGGACTGAGAAAGCAGGAAGGGGAAACGGATCATCTGGGATTGAATGAAAGTGTGAAGGCCGTTTGTTTCCCGGCAGCCTGTGCAACAGCCTCCAGCTTCGATGTTGACCTGATGGAACGGATGGGAGAGACGCTGGGAGCGGAGTGTCAGGCCGAGAATGTAAGCATGCTGCTTGGCCCGGCGGTGAATATTAAAAGGAGCCCGTTATGCGGGCGGAACTTTGAGTATCTGTCGGAGGATCCATATCTGGCAGGCAGGATGGCATCGGCATATATCCGCGGAGTACAGAGTCAGGGCGTGGGGACAAGCATTAAGCACTTCGCACTGAATAACCAGGAAACACTCCGTATGACGATATCTTCCGAGGTGTCAGAACGTGCGCTCAGGGAAATCTACCTGCCTGCGTTTGAGGAAGCGGTGAAAGAATCAGATCCAAGAACCGTCATGTGCAGCTACAATAAAATAAATGGAGAATATGCTTCGGAAAACAGATATCTTCTGACAGATATCCTGAGAAAAGAATGGGGATACAAAGGCTGCGTCGTCAGTGACTGGGGCGCTGTAAATAACCGTGTGAAAGGACTGCAGGCCGGACTGGATCTGGAGATGCCTTATTCCGGAGGATACAATGACAGACAGATCGTGAAAGCAGTACAGGAGGGAAGACTGGACGAAGCTGTGCTGGATGAAGCGGTGGAGCGGGTATTGAATGTTGTATTTGCCGGTGAAGAGCAGCATCGTCCGGAAGTTATATCTGATAAGGAAACAGATCATAAAAAAGCAGCGGATATTGAGACGGAATGTGCGGTCCTGCTGGAAAATAACGGTATACTTCCGCTGAATACAGACAGAAAGGTTGCCTATATAGGGGAATTTGCCGAAAAGCCGCGGTATCAGGGCGGCGGCTCCAGCCATATCAATCCGTTCAGGGTTGTTTCGGCATTGGATGCTGCCGGAGAAAAAGGGCGCAGCGTGACTTATGTAAAAGGATTTTCTATGGAAAATGACGCGATGACGGAACAAGAGCTGGAAAAAGCGCTTCGGACTGCTGCAGAAGCAGACGTCGCGGTAATCTTTGCCGGGCTGCCTGAGATATTTGAGTCGGAAGGGTATGACAGAACATCCATGAAGCTGCCCAAATGCCAGGACCGTCTGATCGAAGAAGTGTTGAAAGTACAGCCTAATGTTGTAGTAGTACTCCACAATGGAAGTCCGGTAGAACTGCCATGGGCAGACCGGGTAAGCGCGATCCTTGAAATGTATCTGGGAGGTCAGGGCGTTGGCGAAGCCTGCGACCGGCTGTTATTCGGGGAAGCGAATCCGTCCGGCAGGCTGGCAGAGACATTCCCGTATCGGCTGGAAGATAATCCGAGCTTCCTTCATTTCCCGGGAAATGAAAAGCGGGTGTTATATGGCGAGGATATCTTTGTCGGATACCGTTATTATGATACAAAGAAGGTTCCGGTGCGGTATGCATTCGGACATGGGCTGTCTTACACGGAATTTGCTTATGGGGACTTGAATTTGTCATCGGCTCAAATGACGGATGAAGATATCCTGACGGTCTCCTTCAAGGTGAAAAATACAGGAAAGACAGAAGGAAAAGAAGTCGTACAGCTGTACGTGGCTGACCTGTGCGGCATATCGGAGAGACCGGTCAAGGAATTGAAAGGATTTGCCAAAGTTCATCTCCTGCCGGGAGAGGAGAAAACGGTGTCGATGGAAATTTCGGCGAGGAATCTTTCCTATTATGAAGAACGTCTTGGGGACTGGTATGCGCCATCCGGAACATATCGGATTCTGATCGGCCATGCTTCTGATGACATCCGCTTACATGCTGATATTGTGTTTGAAACAAAGAAAAAACTGCCCCTTCGCGTAGATTTCACAACAACGTTCGGAGAATTATTGGATCATACGAAAACCGCTCCCGTTATTACGGAACTGCTGGCGCCTTTGGCAGCAGCGGCCGCATCAGCAGAAGGTATGAGTGACGAATACAAGAAGCTGGGAGAGCAAGTTATCCGGGAAATGCCGCTGAAATCTCTGCTGGGGCAGATGCCGGGAGAGCAGGTGGAACAGCTGATCGGGCAGCTGAATTGTTTACTTGCACAATAGGATAATTGAGGAAGGAGATTCAAAAAATGAAAAAGGAACACGAAATTTTATTTGAACCATTTAAAATTGGAACGGTAATGATTAAAAACCGTTTTGTTCTGGAACCAATGGAAGGTACAAACATGATAGACTGCTTACCTATTTTTAAAATTGGTGAGGATATCCATGATTATTATGTGGAGCGTGCAAAGAATCATGTAGGTTTAATTATTCCCGGAATGGTTACTCTGCGTAGTATGGTGGGGAAACAGTGGCTTTATGAGCAGAAAGAAATTTTCGAAGGACTAAAGCCGCTTTTAGCAGAAATTCATAGTTACGGTGCAAAAGTGTTTTTGCAGATTGGTGCAGGATGGGGACGAACATTTACGATGCCGCTGGCATTAAAGGAACTTCATGAAAAAGAGAAGGAAACCGGACAAAAGTCCATGTTTGACTGGGATAATCTTCTTGTAGCCCCTAGTGAGCTGCCTAACCGTTGGCTTCCAGAAATTATACATAGACCACTGACGGAAGGAGAAATTCTTGAGTATGTGGAAGCCTATGGTAAGACAGCCAGACTTTGTATGGAGACAGGGTTTGACGGTGTGGAAGTGCATGCTGTGCATGAAGGCTATCTGCTGGATCAGTTTACAACGAAGTATACGAATCGGAGAACAGATCAGTATGGGGGGACTTTTGATAACCGCTACAGGTTTGCGAAAGAAGTTGTAGAGGAGATTAAGCGACAGTGCGGTGACACATTCCCTGTATCCCTTCGGTATTCCGTAACCAGTAAGACAATCGGCTTTGGTATCGGGGCAGTTTATGGTGAGAAATTTACAGAAGTCGGCAGAGATCTTGAGGAAGGGCTGAAAGCCGCAAAATATCTTCAGGATGCAGGATATGATATGCTTAATGCGGACAATGGGACTTACGATTCATGGTACTGGGCGCATCCGCCTGTATATATGCCTTTAAACTGTAACATGGCGGAGGTGACACGATTAAAAGAAGTGGTAGAAATTCCTGTGGTATGTGCAGGAAGAATGCAGCCTGATGAAGCTTCAGCATCTATATCAGAAGGAAAACTGGATGCTATGGGAATCGGACGTCAGTTCCTGGCCGATCCGGAATACATTGTAAAACTGGAACAGGAGAAATTTAGTAACATTCTTCCTTGCATTGCATGTCATAATGCATGTCTTCCGATTTATCATTATGAAGGCGTTGGCTGTGAAATCGATGAAGAGGATGGAAAAACACAGGGGCATTGTGCGTTGAATCCTAGGACATTCTGTGAGCAGAAATATGATTTTGAGAAAAAAGCAGCTGTAACGAAAAGTATTGCGGTCATCGGCGGGGGTATCGCTGGGATGACTGTAGCACGAATTGCGGCAATCCGAGGTCATGAGGTAACAATTTATGAAAAGAGTGACCGGCTCTGCGGTGTGTTTAACGCTGCAGCAGCACCTGAATTTAAAGAAAAAGATAAGGAATTTATAAGATGGATTCAACAAGAAATAGAAAGCCTGCCGATTAAAGTGGAATACAACTGTGAAATTACAACTCTGGCTGAGCTGACAGCAGATGAAATTATCATTGCTACGGGCGCGAAACCTAAAAAGCTAGATGTTCCGGGACAGGAAAAAGCTATTGAAGCAACGGAATATCTGCTGGGAGGAAAAGTAGGAAAGGACGTCGCTGTAATCGGCGGAGGTTTGACGGGGTGCGAGATTGCCTATGACCTTGTGCTGAAAGGAAAACGACCGGTTATTGTGGAAATGGCAGACGATATTTTAAAGACCAAGGGACTCTGCATGGCAAACTCCAGTTGTCTGAGAGACTTATTGCGGTATTATGAAGTTCCTATTTATAAAAACGCAAAGCTCTTAGAAATCATTGAAAATGGAATTGTCATTGAGACAGCGGAAAAGACAATACAGCTGGAATGCGACGACGTGATAATGAGCTGTGGTTATATGCCAGACACGAGGCTTGTTGACGGCGGAACACAACAGGGAAAAACGAATATTCATATAGTCGGCGATGTTAAAAAGGTTGGAAATTTGAAAACAGCAATCTGGGAGGCTTATGATTTAGCATTTTCTTTGTAAGATTAAACTCTTAAGCGGACAAAGAGGCTTTTAATATATTATAGAAACACTGCTATAAGAATTATTGATACCATTAGGCTGTCGATTTTTGAGGGATGTCATATAC
>CABQGZ010000282.1 GCA_902463835.1 uncultured Lachnospiraceae bacterium | reverse complement strand
ATTGCCGTCAATTATCAGAAGAAACTTTTCAGAAACTTCAATCATTAGGCGCTTCAAGCAAGTTGCCAGCAAGTTAAATCAAGCCCAGATAGGGATATACTTCATATAGCGAGGTGCCGTTGACGAATCAAGGGGTTTAATAAGTTTCATTGAAACGGCTTCTTTGATAAGCCTTGAAATACTTCCCGCCGAGGAATTTTTTAACCCGAATCGCTCTCTTAAGGAACTGTTTGTAAGCTGCTCTCCCTCAACTTGTCGAATACAAGCATGAAGGTAGCACGCCCAAAGTTTATCCTCCATAGATATTGCTGAAAACGGGATTTCCGAGAATAACACCACGCGTGTGCTGTCATCGTATAGTTCAATTTTCGGAGCCGGCAACTGTGCGAATTCGCAGCTGCTGACAATTTTATCCCACCCGGAACCCAATTCCTCGCACATTCTCAAACGACGCATCAAAGAAGCCAGCTTTTCATTTCTTGATTTCGGGGGATTATCAATAATACGCCTTACATCAACGAGCGGTGTTCCGGAATTCGTAATCTCTATTCTTTTTTCAAAAATTTCGATAACAGGGCCTGTACCAGAAATTGAGAAATCCTGATGAATCAATGCATTGGCAACCGCCTCACGAATTGCTAAGATAGGATATGCAGATCTGTTTTCTCTCAGTGCGCCTACAATGGGTTCCTGCGTTGGAATTAAAGCTTCAACAAATTTCATTAAGCCCTCAAACCCAACTGCATATCCCTTGTTTCCGATATTTTCCTTAAGCATTGAAAGCCGGTTGTTTCCCTCATACTGAACTATCCGAACGGCTTTTCTTGATAGTCTTGGGAACTCTGACAAGTGTTTTGCAAAAAGAATTGCGCCAAGATTTGTTATGGCATAAAGACCGTTGTCCTGCCTTACAACAATTTCATCTTGCTGCATATAGTGTGCTACGCCCGCAAAATCTGTCGGCTGAATGATTCCGCAGTTATCGAAATAGACAGAGTAGTCCAACATTCGCAGGGCATCTTCCAACCTTAAATCTTGCTTTGCATAGCGTTCTTCAAATCGAGAGTTTCGAATTTTGTCCCACAATTGAGCTTGCATTGCAGGATATTCACTCAATCGTTTTGTGTAACTTCCAACGCGAATATAGTCAACTTTATCAAACATTACTGTTTGGTTTGTTGCCTTATAGATAATCAATACACCTACACGCTTTTCCTCTGCCATTTGAACCGTGTGAAATTCAAAATCGGCATTCTTGCTCAAAAGAGAACGAAGCCAGTTTTCCAACTCCTGATTTCCTTTTTTCAGGGTCTGGAGGTCGTAATCTGTTCCAACGATTTCGTGTGTTTCGTCATCAATTCCCCAAAGCATATAGGCGCAACTTTTTTCGTAAAGAGAAGCACTGTTGGCAAGGGCGCTTATATCCTTACCAATCATGTCCGGAGTATAATTATTGTGTTTAAACTCCAACCACTGTGTTTCTGTTGGAAGTTTGCGCAGTTCATTTACCAGTTTATCAAGATTTTCCATTGCCTAAACACTCCACAATTTCAGCTGAATATTGCTTTTTATAATTATAGCACAAAAAACCGGTAACCCCAAGAAAAATTTGGCGCTTTACAGTACATTCCCCTTTTCTCGTTAATGTTAGCTGCCGTATGCGCATACATGGTTGTAATGCGTGTTCTCAGCGACCCGTAATTCAGCTTTTTCCGGTTGCTTTGCACCTTATCCTGCACCGTCTCGCAGTCCATCTCAATGTCAGCACAGGTGGTAATCTCCCGCCGCAGCTCTCTGATGCGGGCTGTGAGCGCCTGTATTTGCTCCAAATAATCAGCAGGGGTAGTTTTACTCTTTCTGCGATAGAGCGCCTTACGCTGCGCTGTAAGAGCGTTATATTCAGCTTGCAGATTTTCTTTGTAAGTCAACAGCTCGTCAAGCGTTGTAATTTGACTTTCCCACAAAAGATCGCATTGCCGCCGGTAGCGATTGTACTTCAAGAAATCATCGCGCAGCAGGTAATAGCACCGCTTGCCGACTTTGCCTTTATATGCTTTTCTCAGCAATGCACAGTAGCGATAATAGCAAGCCATAAACCCGGTAATTTTGCGGCATTTATAATTCAGCTTACCGCGACACCGTGCGCAGCGGCGAACAGGCTTAGGCTGCTCTTTCGGCTGTCGGCGTGGTGGCTCCGGTGCTGTTTGTTGCTTATATTCCTGCTGCATTTCAGGCGGAAGTGTTTGCAGTTTCCGGAAGTACCTCCGTAGCGAATCTTCGCTGAAGTGGGGGCTGATTTTGTCCAACCGGATGTTCTTCTGCGCTTCTTTGTGGCGCACAGCCATATGTGTAACCTTCGGTCCGTATTTCACCTTATAACCCATTTGCTGCAACTCTGCAATAAATCCGGCAAAGCTGTCTGCGGAAGCCATCGCCATTTCCACATCGGCTTTTACCATACCGCGTAGCGTAGGTGTGCCCTCTTTTTCATGTTTCCACTCGCCGTAAGATTTCCCGTGTCCGTCTGTTTCTACAACCGACAAGCGGTTTTCGCGGCACAGTTCGTCGGAAATAGCTCGAATACCCTTGTAGTAAGTAGTAAAATCATTGCGGAACATCCGCCCATCCATAAACGAAACCGAGTTTACAACAATATGGTTATGCAAGTGGCCTTTGTCTAAATGGGTGCTGACGGTACATTCAAACCGATCTGCTAAGAATCGCCGTGCGAATTCGCAGCCAATTTCATGCACTTGATCCGGCGTTGCTTCTCCGGGCTTAAAACTTTGAATAATGTGATAGCCCACATTGCCACCGTTCAAAGGCTTGCCCCATCGTTGTTTCGTTGCCTGCATAATGCAATAAGCATTTTGCGGCATACAATTAAAGCCCGAAACATAAAGCTGGTGTTCGGTTTTATCCTTGTTCTGTGTGTAGCCGATTAACCGCTGCATATCTGCCGTACTGAAATATTCTGTCTTTTGCGGATTGGCAGCATAGTCTAAGCAGCCTTTTAGTTGCCCACGAACGGGCAAAATCTTTGTAATAGCCATTAACTTTTCTCCTGCATAAACTGCCAGATGCGCTGCATGATGCGGCTCGCCTCGGCAAGTTGAGCATTTTCAATCTTGCCTGTACTGTTAGCCAGCCGGGTAAGCTGGTTCAAATTGTTGCCGACTGCGGCTACCTGTGCTGCCAAGGCTTTATAGCTATCCGGCGGGCGTTCGCGTATTGTACAGCCACTAACCAACGCTCGGAGAAATGGCTCCATCTTCATACCGGCTGCATCGCATTTATTTTTCAGTTGATGGTATTCTTCTTCGGTAAAACGTACCGTTACTTGTTTTTGGCGTTTTAACATTTGCTTTCTCCTATTGGGGTCTTAGGGGCTTGCCCCTAACAAACGGTCGTTATGCTGGCATGACAGCATAATGACGTGCTTGCCGCACTGTCCGGGAACGCTATCACTTTCCCGGTAAAGAGAGTGAATCGCCCGTGTTTTCCTCTGCGTAAATCAGTTCAGCACACACAATTTCTTCGGCCTGTGCTTGCAAGCCTTGCATAGCTACTGCCCATTCCAGCGGGTTACAACGTTTCATTTCTTCATTGATTTTGGCTTCCGCTGCCAATACTTTGGTAAGACTTTCAACTTGACGATGTGCCTCGCAGTCAATGTTCGTGAGGTGCTGTGCCAGCGTTCCATCCAACAACATCTGGTCGCGCTCCATTGGTCGATGCTCATCAAGGTATCGCGCTCGCATCATGCCGTATTTTCCAATGGTGTTGTCTGTGATTGGACCATTTTCCAACTTTGGAATCAGATAGCCGTTTACATTCACATATTCCATTTTCATTGTGTAACCCTTTCATTCTGCAAGCCTTCTGAAAAAGAGAGACTGTTGTGCGGCAAATTTTCTGCACTGTCCTTTTTCTTTTTCAGATGGCTTATTTATAGTATTTGATATAGTAATTACTAAGAGTATTTAATTATAGTAATTATAATACTGCCTACATTACCGCCACTGCGCTTACCACAGGTGTTGTTACCACTGGTGCGGTTTTGTGGGTAGTGGTCATACCAGTAGGTACATTTTGTAGGGTGTGGTTGGCTTTCGTCAGATTGGTATTGCTGATGTTTCCCTGTGCATCGTAATAGATTAAATACACACCGTTCCAACCGTTATTGGAATCGCGCAGTTCATACTCATAGCAGAATCGTCCACGATTTGCCGGACGAACGTGCGCAACCAAATAGCCATTATTTTTCAACATATCCCATGCACGATTAAAGGCGCGTTCGCCCTCGGTGCAGTGGTTCATCAGCCATTGCTTTGTCAGCGGTACTGCGGTATAATCAATACGGGCAGCAATCAAGGCATACAACCCTTTAGCGCTCATGGATAAGCTATCGTTGAACAGTGCCTCGTTCTGCACAACAGAGTATCCGCGCGTTTTACGGACAAAAGCACCACTTTCAGCAGCAGAATTTGTGTTTTTCACGGTAAAATCTCCATACAAAGAAAAAAGATTTGGACTGAAATATAGCCAAATCTTCAAATTCTGTACAAATTTTCAATTTTCCCTGTGTTGTGCCAAAAAGTGTTGCCCGAAAAACGATTGTTGCCCAAATGTTGCCCAAACAGCCACGGGCAACATATAAAACAAAATAAGTCAAAATATCAAAAACAAGCGTAAGAATCAAAAACAGACGGTTCAACGCAAAGCAGAATAAAGAGATATAAGACGAATACCTTGATGTACTTGACTCGAAAGTTTGCATCCAGCAGGTCACCTTGTCCGCAGGAAATCCCATAACGGCGGGCTTTATCGGGTGTCGCGTACCCAACCTTTCATCGTTATCTTGCATCGAAATCTCGCATTTTTCCAAACGCTGTGCGGGGCGGTGCGGTAAAAACTAAATAAGCAGACGTATCGAAGCGGTCGTAACGAGATTGACTCGAAATCAATTTGACAGCAATGTCACGTGGGTTCGAATCCCACCGTCTGCGCCAAGTATCACTACTCAATTCTACATTGAGTAGTGATTTTTTATTGCTGCTTGATTTTCGGGTTCGGTACAAATCATACCATTAATTTCAGTAGATAGCTATTCATGAAACTGCACAAGAACCAGCTGTTTGGGTTGGGCACAAATTAGCACCGACCGCTGAACTTTCTATGCATTCTGTTTACTGTTTGACAAAATATATCTTATACGATATAATTTTATCAGACAGTTTTATTGATTTAGTATGATGAGGTCTTTCCGATGAACTATAATAG
>CABQGZ010000281.1 GCA_902463835.1 uncultured Lachnospiraceae bacterium | reverse complement strand
AGCGACAGGCACCTTCACACTTGGAAATTATCTGGGAGCCCTGAAGAACTGGGTGACTTTAAGCGACGAATATGAATGCTTCTACAGCGTAGTAGATCTTCATTCCATCACGGTGAGACAGGATCCTGCAGAGCTCCGCAAGAGGGCAAGAAATCTTCTGACCCTGTATATTGCGGCGGGCCTCGATCCGAAGAAGAACTGCATCTATTATCAGTCTCACGTATCCGGGCACGCAGAGTTATCCTGGATCTTAAATTGTTTTACCTACATGGGTGAGCTGAACCGTATGACCCAGTTCAAGGATAAGGCGGCAAAGCATGCGGACAACATCAACGCAGGACTTTTTACCTACCCGGTGCTGATGGCGGCGGATATCCTGCTGTATCAGGCGGATGTGGTACCGGTGGGCATCGATCAGATGCAGCACCTGGAGATCACGCGGGATATTGCCCAAAGATTTAACGGTGTCTACGGCGATGTATTTACCATACCGGAAGCGTATATCGGAAAATCCGGCGCCAAGATCATGAGCCTTCAGAATCCGGAGAAGAAGATGTCCAAGTCCGATGAGAATCCCAACGCCAGCATCTATCTGATGGACGATCCGGATACGATTATGCGCAAATTCAAGCGGGCCGTCACCGACTCCGAGGCACAGATCTTATATCGGGAGGAGCAGCCCGGCGTCCGCAACCTATTGGATATCTACTGTGCGTGCACCGGAAAGACTCCGGATCAGGCCGTAGTGGAATTTGACGGCAAAGGCTACGGGGATCTGAAGGCGGCAGTGGGAGAGACGGTAGTATCTGTATTAAAGCCAGTCCAGGATGAATTTGCCCGTCTTGGCAAGGATAAAGCATACATCGATGGCATTATCAAGGAGAATGCCGAGAAGGCAAACTACTACGCCACCAAGACCTTGCGCAAGGTGCAGAAGAAGGTAGGCTTCCCTGAGCGCATCCGGTAGATATTTTCGCATTCGGTAGGCTTGTCAGAGAAAAGAATTTCACAAAAAGAAGATAGGAAAGGCACTTCAAAGCTTGATTTTTCATAGAATGTAATAAATCAGCTTAGAGGTGCTTTTTTTGAAAACTTTTTTAACTCCCTTAAGCCCCGACGAAGAAAAATATTATCTTGAAAAAATGAATGGCGGCGACCTTGAAGCTCGATATATTCTCATTGAACGCAACTTAAGACTGGTGGCGCATGTCAGCAAGAAGTATCAGAATGGAGAAGAGGATATGGAAGATCTGATCTCCATCGGAACCATTGGTCTTATCAAAGCAATCTCAACCTTTGACTACGAGAAGGGAAACCGACTGGGCACCTATGCCGCTCGCTGTATCGACAACGAGCTTTTGATGTATCTGAGAACCAAGAAGAAGACAGCCCGGGAGGTTTCATTGTACGAACCCATTGGAACTGACAAGGAGGGCAATCAGATCAATCTTCTTGACATCATGGAGAGTGATGACAAGGATGTGTTGGAAACCATTGAACTGAGCGGAAATATGAAGCGGCTATACGATTTTATACCGAAAGTGCTGAACAAGCGGGAACGGGAAATCATCATGCTGCGATACGGACTGTACAACCATAAACCAGTGACGCAACGGGAAATTGCCGACAAAATCGGTATTTCCCGTTCTTATGTCAGCAGGATCGAGAAGCGGGCACTGGAAAAGCTGAAACGGGAATTTCTGGTTTGACGCAGGGCGGAGATAGTGTAGTTGCTGCAAAACAGCCGCTTGGACTATGCACCTGCCCAAGCGGCGTCTCTTCGCCACAAATGAAAGCCTGCTCTGTTTCACTCTATCCTCATTTGAAAAAGTACTTGCTTTTTCCAAAATCTGTGCTACAATAATCTCATCTATCTTATCCCGACATTAAATCCCAAAAGTACGATGAAGAACAGGAAGTACAATGTATAGTGTTGTGTCAACAGCAGCGATTTATGGAATTGCCAGCATGATTGTCCAGGTGGAAGCAGATGCCTGCGATGGAATGCCTGGCTTTGAGATGGTGGGCATCCTCTCCTCCGAGGTTCGTGAAGCGAGAGAACGGATTCGATCCGCCATAAGAAATGCAGGGTTTTCCCTGCCACCCAAAAAAGTAACCATCAATCTTTGCCCGGCGGATGTGCGCAAAAGCGGGACGGGCTTCGGCCTCCCCATAGCGCTGGCAGTGCTGGCATCCTATGGGAGAGTGAACCTGGAAGCATATACAAGAACACTCTTTATCGGAGAGATTACGCTAAGCGGCAGTCTTCGTCCGGTGAGAGGAATCCTGCCCATGGTATTGGAAGCCAGGGAAGCAGGATTTACCCAGGTGGTGGTACCAGTGGAAAATGCAAAAGAAGCAGGCTTTGTAAAAGAGATGGAGATTCTGCCGGCCGGCTCTCTGGAGGAGGTGATCGCGTACCTGAAAGGCGAGGGAAGCCTTGAAATGGGGCCTATTAATATAGAAGAAACAGCTTCTGCCAAGGGCGGCGCAGTAGATTTTAAGGAGATCAACGGTCAAAGGGTCCTGAGAAGAGCCTGTGAGGTGGCGGCCTCGGGGATGCACAATATTTTGATGACAGGGCCTCCGGGCTCTGGTAAAACCATGGCGGCCAGGGCTCTGCCGGGAATCCTGCCCGAGCTGACGGAGGAGGAGATGATGGAGCTGGCCCGGATATACAGCGTCAGCGGCCTTTTTGACGCGCGCAAAGAAGCGCTTTTTGTTCGGCCCTTCCGCAGTCCCCATCATTCCATCACGAGAACGGCTCTGGTGGGTGGAGGAACCGTACCGCAGCCGGGCGAGATCAGTCTGGCCCATAAGGGGATCCTGTTTCTGGACGAGCTGACGGAGTATTCCAAATCCGTGCTGGAGCAGCTGCGCCAGCCGCTGGAGGAGCGCATGATCCGTCTTGTCCGGGTCAGCGGCACCTATTGTTATCCCTCGGATTTCATGTTGTCAGCCGCCATGAACTTATGTAACTGCGGTTACTACCCGAACCGCAATAAATGCGTGTGTACGCCAGGCGTGATTCGCAGACATCTGCAAAAATTGAGCAGACCTCTTCTGGATCGGATTGATATCACAGTGGAGGCGCCTCGGGTGAAGATTGAGGAATTGATCTGCAGTCATGAGAATGAGAGCTCTGCAGTCATACGGGGGAGGGTGATCCGAACCCATGAGCTGCAATTACGGCGCTATGACAAGGAAAGCTTCTGCTATAACAGCAGGATCACGGCGGACAAGCTGGAGGAATATTGTCCCATGGACAGTGAAGCCAGGGAGCAGATCCAGAGAGCCTATGATCAGCTGGATTTAAGCGCAAGAGCTTACCACAGGATCATCCGGGTGGCGAGAACCATTGCTGATATGGAGGAGAGTGCCATTATCCGGGAGCACCATATGACGGAGGCATTGCTGTACCGAAGCATGGACGATGTATTGTGGAGGGGAAGTCTATGAAGAGCTGCTCTTTTGAGGGGGAAAAGGCTTATGGGTGAGAGTTATAAATATTGGCTGGCCAACCTTAACGAGATTGGGACAAGGGAAAAAATACAGCTGAAAGAAATATTTGGCAGTGAGGAAGAAATCTACCGTGCAGTGGAATATCCGAAGAGAATGCCGGATATGATATCACAGGACACAAAGGAACGTCTGCAGAAAGGAAAAAGGGAGAAAGCGTGGGAAAACGCCTATGAAGAGTTCCGAAAAAAAGGGGTGAGGCTGGTGTGTTATCAGGATCCCGATTATCCGAAGCAGCTGGCGGAGATCCACGATCCGCCCTACTGCCTTTATGTGAAAGGAAAGCTGCCGCCGCAGTCGCAAAAAATCGTTGGAGTAGTGGGCGCCAGGAACTGCTCCGCCTACGGTCGGACGGTGGCCGAAAATATTGGAAAAGAACTGGCCCTTCACGGTGTGGGAGTCGTCAGCGGTCTTGCCTATGGAATCGATGCGGCGGCCCATCACGGCGCCCTGTCAGGCGGTGGAGATACGTATGCCATCCTGGGCTGCGGTGTGGACGTCTGTTATCCAACCGCTAACCGTGAGCTGTATCAGAGGATTGACGGCAGCGGCGGTATCGTTTCAGAGTATTTTATGGGGTGCCCGCCCAAAAAGGAGCTTTTCCCACACAGAAACAGGATTATCAGCGCTCTTGCTGAGGCGCTGATCGTGGTGGAGGCCAAAAGACGCAGCGGTTCCCTGATTACGGCAGATCGTGCCCTGGAGCAGGGAAAGGCCGTTTACGCCGTGCCGGGAAGGATCAGTGACAGCTTAAGCTACGGGACAAACTGGCTGTTGTCCCAGGGGGCCGCGCCCTTTTTTTCCATGGAAGAATTCTTGAAGGATATGGGAATTTCAGGGGAAGAAATGGGACTTCACAAAAAATTAATAGAATTTCCACTTGAAAAAAATGAGAGGTTGGTGTATAGTGTTCTGGATTTGACTCCCCAGCATCTGGAAAGTGTAATCGAGAAAACAGGTCTGACCTTCGCGGATGTTTTGCGGGGCTTAGCTGGATTACAGAAGCGGGGATATGTAAAGGAAATCTATAAGAATCACTATATAAGAACGAATTGGACGTTTGATGCCAATGAGGAAAAATCCTAGATTTTTCCGATACAAAACGTTAAAGGAGCATGTATATGGCTAAATATCTTGTAATCGTAGAATCACCGGCAAAAGTAAAGACAATCAAAAAATTTTTGGGAAAGAATTATGAGGTGGCGGCATCCAACGGCCATGTACGTGATATGCCCAAGAGCCAGCTTGGATTTGATGTGGAGAATGATTATGAACCGAAATATATCACCATCCGCGGGAAGGGAGATATCCTGTCAAAGCTTCGGAAGGAAGTGAAAAAGGCGGATAAGGTATATCTGGCAACGGACCCTGACCGGGAGGGAGAGGCTATCTCCTGGCATCTCTCTCAGGCGCTGAAGCTGGATGAGAAGAAGATGTCCCGCATCAGCTTCAACGAGATCACCCAGAATGCGGTGAAGACGTCTCTGAAGAATCCGAGAGAGATCGATATGGATCTGGTGAACTCCCAGCAGGCCCGGCGTATGCTGGACCGTATGGTGGGCTATCGGATCAGTCCCTTGCTGTGGGCAAAGGTGAAGCGCGGCTTGAGTGCTGGCAGAGTGCAGTCTGTGGCGCTGCGCATCATCTGCGACCGTGAGGATGAGATCAACGCATTTATTCCGGAGGAATACTGGACGCTGGACGCCAGGCTGGCGATTCCCGGGGAGAAGCGCCTTCTGACAGCAAAATTTTACGGGGATAAGGATGGAAAG
>CABQGZ010000280.1 GCA_902463835.1 uncultured Lachnospiraceae bacterium | reverse complement strand
AGCTGTACAATTTTCTCGGACATAGTTTGCTGTCTCCTTTCAGAATGGTGTGTGGTAACTTCATTCTACCAGAGCCTGCAAGCTATGTCTTCTTTTATGCGGTTTCCAATTTGCGCAACTTATTGTACCTTATCTCCCGAAAGAACATCAAGCCAAAAACATAGAAATAGGAATCGAAACATATTGCTTTAAATTTGAGGATTTGATAAAATAAAAGCCGCAGATACTGCAGCTTTTGGCGGGGGTAACAAACCCGTATGTTTTGCGCCGCCACAGTCAATGAAAAGAGACTTTCAACCGCCCAAAAATTGCACCGCTGTACCAGACAATAAAAGTCATTCAGCGGAGATAGCCTGCATCGGCTATCTCCGCTGAGCTTATGTTTGCAGTTTCTCAAGTATGGTTACCGGCTTATTACGGACATCGACAAGAAACTCTGTCTTAAACTTAGGGCAATACAGCAAGTGTCATATCAAACTTGTATCGCTGCGGATCTTCGTCCTCGTCTTTTCTCCGCAAATCAGGCAGTGAATAAATTCTGTTTGCGCAATCACATCTCTGCCGCAAGTTCTTTACCGCTGCACCCTGCCAGTGCCGTCGCCGCCCATGAGCTTCGTCACGTCGGAAACGTTCACACGGTTGAAGTCGCCGATGACCGAGTGCTTCAGGCAGCTCGCCGCCACGGCGAACTCGAGTGCGGACTGCTTGTCCTCATAGTGGTTGAGACCGTAGAGCAGGCCGCCGGCAAAGCTGTCGCCGCCGCCGACACGGTCCACGATGTCGCGGATCTCGTACTTCTTGGAAACGTAGAAGTCCTTGCCGTCGTTCAGGCAGGCCGCCCAGCCGTTCCAATCGGCACTGTGGCTCTCGCGCAGCGTGATGGCGATCATCTTCATATCGGGATACGCCGCGAGCACCTTGTCGCCGAGCGCCTTGTACTTTGCGCGGTCCAGCTCGCCGGACTCGACGTTCACATCGTCCACGGTGATCTCAAGGGACTTCTGCACGTCCTCCTCGTTGGCGATGGCCACGTCGACATACTTTGCGATCTCGCACATGACCTCGCTCGCCTTCTTGCCGTACTTCCAGAGGTTCTTGCGGTAGTTGAGGTCGCAGGAAACGGTGATGCCGCGCTTCTTGGCCTCCTTAACAGACGCAATGGACAGTTCCATCGCGCTCTCGCTGATGGCGGGCGTGATGCCGGTGATGTGGAACCACGCCACACCCTCAAAAACCTTGTCCCAGTCGATATCGCCGGGCTTGGCCAGCGCGATGGCAGACCACGCGCGGTCATAGACAACCTTGCTCGGACGCTGGTTCGCGCCGCCCTCGAGATAGTAGATGCCCATGCGGCCCTCGCCCGTGACGATGCGCTTGGTATCCACGTCGAAACGGCGCAGCTCCGCCTTGCAGGCGTCCGCGATGGCGTTATCGGGCAGGACCGTCAGGAAAGCTGCGTCCTCGCCGTAGTTGGCAAGGGAGACGGCCACGTTGGCCTCGCCACCGCCGAAGGTGGCCTCGAGCATCGGGGACTGGAAGAAGCACTCCTGGCCGGGTGCCTTCAGGCGCAGCATGATCTCACCAAACGTCAAAAACTTCATCGTTCGTTCCTCCCTTACTTCTGCAGCAGGTGGACGGCGAAACCGCCAAATTCCTGCTTGAGATAGACCGCGACCATCTTCTCACCCTTATACTTGGCGGTAGCCTCATCGAGTGTAAAGCCGTTCTTGGCCAGCTCCGCCGCCGCGCGGGGGATGGAATTGGTTTTGACCGCAATGTGACCGTTCTTGCCGAGGTAGGGGCTCTTCATGATCTCCACGCCACTGCCGGCGAAGTTGGAGCTGTTGCCCTCCTTCACGCCGAAGCCGAAGGCCGCGTCGAGCGCGCGGCACACCGCAAGGGACTCCTCCGCGTCGCCGGCGTTCACGCCGACGTGTGCGATCTCAAAGCCGAGCGCGGTCTTGCGCGCCTCCTTGCAGAGGCTCGTGATCTTGTCGAAGTTGTGCGCGGCGATGTCCGCCTTTGCGCACAGCCAGCTGCCGCCGACGGCATGGATGAACGGAGCTGAGATGTACTCGGCAAGGTTCTTGTCGTTCACGCCGCCGGTGGGGATGAACTTGATGCCGCCGAAGGGACCGGAGAGCGCCTTCATCGCGCTCAGGCCGCCGTAGACGTTCGCTGGGAAGAACTTCACGACCTTCAGGCCGTGGGACATCGCGGCCATGATCTCGGTCGGCGTGACGCAGCCCGGGGTGATGGCGACGTTGTTCTCCACGCACCAGCTCACGACCTCCTCGCTGTAGCCCGGGGAGACAATGAACTTTGCGCCGCAGGCGACGGCCTTCTTGCACTGTTCGAGCGTGATGACCGTGCCCGCGCCCACGAGCATGTCGGGGCATTCCTTGGCGACTGCCGTGATGGAGTCGGCGGCTGCAGCCGTGCGGAATGTGATCTCCATCACGTCCACGCCGCCCGCGAGCAGCGCCTGCGCCGTCGGCACCGCATCCGCCGCGTCGTCAAGCACGACGACCGGTACCACCGCGGCGTTACCCATCCTGTCTGCTGTATTCACTAATTTAACCTCCAAGTGTTTTGCTCTCTTAATGCTCTCGTTCTACCCGCAGTTGCTTTGGAGTCCCAGTCTCCTCGGGCAATACCTGCTACTACTGATAAATTTAACATTCATCATCAACCCAAACCAGATAATTCCAGCATACGCTGTCGAACCCATGCTATTTTGAGGTGTTCTTTGTTCCACCAAGATAAGCTTCTATGATCTTCGAATCGTTCAGCAGTTCCTGTCCCGTCCCCGTTTGAATGATTTTCCCTTGTTCGAGCACACATGCTTTGTTGGCGATCGCAAGCGCCTTTTTTGCATTTTGTTCTACCAGAAGGATTGTGATGCCCTGTTCATTAATCTTTTTAATCGTCTGCATCACACTGTTAACGATGATAGGTGCCAATCCCAAAGATGGTTCATCCAGCAAAAGTAGCCGCGGATTTGCCATAAGACCCCTTCCAATGGCAAGCATTTGCTGCTCGCCGCCGGAAAGTGTTCCAGCACGTTGCTTTTTCCGTTCCTCAAGCACCGGAAACATCTTAAATGCACGCTGGATCCCTTCTTCGCGGTTTTTTGCCGTATAACCACCCATCATAAGGTTTTCCGTCACGGTAAGGTTTGGGAATATTCTTCTTCCTTCTGGTACAAGAACCATTCCCCTGTTGATTCTCGCATACGGCTTTTCCCTCCCCAGTTTTTCGCCATTTAGATAGATATCACCTGTTGCATCAAGCATGCCAATAAGGGAACTCATCAAGGTCGACTTTCCTGCGCCGTTTGAACCGATTATAACGCAGAGATCTCCTTCCTTGATTTCAAAAGAAACTCCTCTTAGGGCATGAATCCTTCCGTAATAGTATTCGAGATTTTGAACACTTAGCATCAATCATCCACCCCCAGATATGCGTCAATCACCTTAGGATCGTTTTGCGCTTGCTCTGGTGTTCCCGTCATCAGAAGCTTCCCGAAATTAATAACCGACAGGCGGTCACAGATATCCATAATCAGATCCATATGATGGTCTATGATCAAAATTGTCAGCGAATATTCCTTTTGCAGATATTTGATCATCGCCGCAAGCGTTGCTGTCTCTTCTTCATTCATTCCCGCAGCCGGCTCGTCCAGCAGCAGCACTTTAGGGTCAGTCATAAGTGCTCTCATAATCTCTACTCTGCGCTGGCTTCCGTATGGAAGCTTGCTTGCGGTAAAATCCTTGTATTCCAAAAGTCCAAACTTTTCTAGGATGTTTCTGCATCGCTCCTGTGCGCCATGCTCTTCTTTGCGAAACTGCTTCGTCCTCAGGCATCCCTGAATTGCGGAGTATTGGATGGTTTGTTGACAGGCAATCATGAGATTTTCCATAATCGTCGCAGAATTGAACAGGCGGATATTCTGAAACGTTCTTGCAACACCGACTTTGCAGATCTTATCTGCCCGCAGATTGGATATATCTTGCCCGAATACTTTTATCTGTCCGCTGCTAAGCGGAACCACTCCGGTAATAAGGTTGAACAGCGTCGTCTTTCCTGCTCCGTTGGGACCAATGATTCCGTAAATTTCGTGTTCTTTGACCTCAATGGATATATTATCTGTTGCTTTCAATCCGCCAAATGTCTTGCATACGTTGCAAAGCTCAAGAGCCGGAACTCTACCGCTATTCATTTCATGTTCACCTCCGATGCTCTCTTAGTCACACGTTCGAACCAGTTCACAATGGCAGAAAGCGATAATTCCTTATCTCCCATCAAGCCTTTTGGCCTAAAAAGAATAACAAAAACAATGGCAAATCCGTAAATGATTAGACGCCACTCCTGTGCGGAACCAAAGCGGAGCAGTTCCGGCAGGGGAGTGAGGATTGCCGCAGCCAAAATAACACCGGTAAGACTGCCTCTTCCACCCAAAACAACTGCAATAAGCAGTTCATTGGATTTTGCAGAGGTAAACATGGCCGGATTAACGTTCGTCATATAATGCGCAAGAAGTCCTCCCGCCAATCCGCAAAGTGCACTGCTGTAGCCCATTGCCGCCATTTTGTACTTGAAGACATCTATCCCCACGGTAACAGCAGCCATCTCATCTTCACGAATGGCGACAAAGTTCCGTCCGGCTTTAGACTTAATTAAAAAAGCTGTAATCACTATGGTAAAAACCGTACAGGGAATCACATAGTAGACAGATTCAAGACCGCGAAAAGAGCGAAAATCCAAATACCCATACGGCCCACCCGTAATCGGAATAAGATATTGCGCAAGTAGGTAAGCCGCCTCTCCGATCCCCATAGTTGCGATAATAAAATAGTCTCCTTTGATACGCAGGGTCGGAGCACCGATAAAAAGGCCGATTAGCGTAGCAAGCAGCGTTCCAGCAGCCAGGCCCACAACAATAGGAACTTGAAACGTGTTGACAACGATCGCCGATGTATAGGCACCGATAGCCATAAAAGCAGCATGTCCAAGGCTGAACAACCCTGTAAAGCCGCTGAGAATCGAGACGCCAATGATTGCTATCATATATATCGCCGTCACCACAATTACGCCAAGCCAATATGTCATAATATTTTCCTCCTATGCCTTATCGTCAAATCGCTTGCCCATAATGCCCCGCGGCCGAATCAGCAGAATGGCTATTAGCAATCCATACGAAAACAGGTCTCGGAGTTCCGAAGAAACATAGCCCGAAATCATGACCTCGCCCATCGCCAGCACAAAGGAGCCAATAACCGCTCCCTCTAAGCT
>CABQGZ010000279.1 GCA_902463835.1 uncultured Lachnospiraceae bacterium | reverse complement strand
ATTCTAATACTAATTCGCAAGTGGAAATGATGCAGGACAATTCTGAAGGAAAAATGCAATCAGCAGAGGATCCAAAAGTAACTTACAGGCGAATAGAAAGTGAAGAACTACCGGAGGAATTACAACCTATGATTTCGTCAGATGAAATTACTGGTCAACTTCAAAAGAAAAAAGTATTTATTAGCCATTCATCAAAAGATGTCGCGGCAGTAAAGCAAATTGTCGAACTACTTGAATTATTGGGATTTAATGACGGAAATATGTTCTGTTCATCAATTGAGCCTTATGGGATTCCAAATGATACGGACATCTATGAGTACTTAAAAAATCAGTTTAACGAATTTGACTTGCATGTCATATTTGTGCTGTCCAAAAACTATTACAACAGTCCAGCATGCCTGAATGAAATGGGCGCAGCTTGGGTGTTGAGTTGCAGCAAAACAGTAATGTTGCTGCCTGAATTTGATTTTAGTGATATAGATGGTGCAATCAACCCTCGCAAAATTGCTATTCAATTCAAAACGGGGTTGAGTTCTACTGAGCTTTACAACCTGAAATCCCGAATAACCAGTTTCATTAACGATATGTCCCAATTATCTGGCAATACACCACATATTCGTGAGGAAAAGCGGGATAGCTTTATCGACGCCTTGAATACTTATACCGATAGCAAACTATCGAAATAAAAATTTATTGTTTTAGGAGGCTACATAATGAGGCACGAAGCCGAAGCGTATATTAAATTGATGGATGACAAAGGAATTCATCATGATAATATCGATGTACTGAATAGCGGGAAGTTTGATGTTGAAACACGTTGGAATCTAGAAGAAACTACAGTTTCCGTTCGTTCAATTTTTGATGATGATGGACATACTGTAGCTATTCGCTGCTATCGCTTAGCTCACACAAAGGCCGATCGTCTTGATGATGTCCTAAAGGTTTGCAATGAACTTAACAATCGATTTAGATGGGTAAAATTTGTCATCGATAAAGATAACGATGTCAATATAGAAACGGATTGCATTGTTAGTGAGAATACTGCTGGTGAAGTTGTCCTTGAACTTGTTCAACGTCTCTGTGGAATTGCCGATGATGCGTATCCAGAACTGATGAAAGCTATTTATGGTTATAAGCAAGATAAAACTTAAATTCTGTCAATAGGCAGAAAACTGTGATGCCTAGAGCCTTATTAGGCCTTCTAGGCATCTTTGCTTTTATATAACTATATCATTTCTCTTTGCTTGTTCCGCTTCTTGTATTGTTTTCCATTCTTGGAACTGCTGCTGCCCTTCCTCACTTTCGTAATACGCAAGAATATCCGGCAAGATACATCTCGCAATGGATTCAATCGCATGCTGTGGAATGTTTGAGTTGTTGATGAGTTTCTTCCTGCGACTCAATAGGTTTTTTGTTCCCTCCATAATTTCAGTTCGTTTTTCTGGAAGTGAAAAACGAAGAATGCAGACGTTTGTCAAGGGTAAGCCTTGGCTTGCGTCTGCATTCTTTTTATGTCCGTATTATAGCTGATAAGTGGAAAGCTGTCAATGTTTTGCAGGAATGCACCGTGTACGCATTTTAAGCCTATTTTTGCTGATGATAATATAGGTATATCACGTCCACTCACTTCGTGTAAAAAAGTGCTGATAACACAAGGCTTTTTCGCCCTAAAATGCGCACACTATTGGCGGCTTTCACGCATTTAGAAAGGGTGGTTTTGGCGTTCTCGTATACTCGCATTTCGAGATACCAAACTGTGAAAAAACTCCTTGCGGCTCTACGACTTTTCGAGCTCTAAATGCGTAGATCAAATCACCTGTGTTTTTGAAAACTGACGATAGCAAATGGGGATCAGCAGGATTGTCAGTACAGCATACAACACTGCAATCGCTGGGATTGCACCAATTACTTTCCCGCCAATTTCCAGCAAATCAAAGTACGACATGACCTGGCCAATCCTGAGCAGCCGCTCTGGCATGAGGGATAGGATTTTGCCAATCAACGACGAATCCAGATTTTCGACTATGGACGGCATGAAAATCAGGACAAACGGAACTGTTACCGCGAATACTGCCGACTTGGTTTTTGCGGAAATCCACATAGTGAGCAGTGCAAAGAACAGATTGCCTACATAACCCAAAAGGATAATCAAACCATACCTCTGGAGATTGGTAATATTGTAGAAGCATTTCCAGCCGGAAAAATCAGCCTGAACATAGCAATTTGCTCCATCCGCCCCGAAAAATGCCAATGTGAATGCGGTATAAATTGTAATACAAGTCCAATAAGCAACCGTGACCAATAGCAGCCCTGCTTTGAGTTTATCCCGGACAGCAGAATTTCTTCCCCGCGCAGTTGTGAAGAGCAATGCATCCGTATGCCAACGAAATTCATCAGCAAAAATACCGGACACTATGTACCCAAGCACAATTGCGCATAGCGCAATCAGCATGGATGAATTATAGGATAATTGCGTCCATCCGCGCATGTAATCGTAGTAGAGTGGAGTTTCCATGGATTCGTACTGCTGGATTAGAAACGCTTTTTCAGCAACAGAAAAGCGTTCATAGGCAGGGCCGGTTTTGTCATTCAGCCAGTTTTTCAGCAAGCGAATACGATTGCTGTAGAAATTGCTCAATTGATCCGCGCGGATGCTTTCAGCTCGGTCATAATCGTAGCTGGAAAAGTCGGATGCAAAAGAAAAATTCATCAGATTTCGAATGCCTCCGATGCCCTGGCCCCAGCCGTAGGCAATGTCATTCTGCGTAACATCCTTTGACCGCGCTTCCGGTGTTGCAGCGATTCTTTGAAGCTCTGTTAGCACTTGGCTCAGTTTTTCTTCGTCCAATGGCCCAGCCCATGCCTTTTGGGCACTTCTCAGCTTCATTGCAGCTGCATGACCGTACTCGCTTGTTCCATGCTCATTTACCCAATAGACATCTGTGGTAAGATAGCAGCTCAAAACCAGCACGCCGCACATGACAAAAAGCGCAATCTTACTGCTGGTTTTCCGCAATACCTTTATCAGTTCAAATCTCATTTTCATCCGCTCCCTTCTCTCCAAAATAATACAGGAAAACATCTTCCAGGGTGATTTCCTCCTGCACTGCGTTTTCGGTCGGCTTACCGGCAGACAACACGCGAAGCTGCATACCGTTAGGAACGGATTTCACATTGGATACCTTGAACCTCTCCATATAAACCTTTGCCTGACTTTGGGGAACAGTGATTGTCCAAACCTGCACCGGGATGGAAGCGACAAGCTCCTCAGATGATCCAGTACATTGAATCTGTCCATCTTTCATCAGCAGAATTGTTTTTGCAATATTCTCAACGTCCGACACGATATGCGTGGAGATTAGCACAATTCGGTCTGCTGACAGTTCACTGAGCAGATTCCGAAAACGGATTCGCTCGTTGGGATCCAGTCCTGCGGTGGGTTCGTCAAGGATCAGAATTTTGGGATCATTCAACATGGCCTGCGCGATCCCCGCTCTGCGTTTCATGCCGCCGGACAGCTTCTTCATTTTTCGGTTGCGTACCTTGGAAAGGCCCACTTGGTGTAATCGCTCCGCAACAATCTGGTTTGCTTCGGTGGTGCGAATTCCCTTCAAGGATGCCATATAAAGAAGGTATTCCTGAATGGTAAAGTCCGGATAGAATCCAAACTCCTGGGGCAGATAGCCCAAGAGATTTCTGTACGCACTGTCCATCCGGAAAATGTCCTTGCCGTTCCACAGGATTTCGCCGGAGGATGGTTTGAGCAGTGTTGTAATCATGCGCATCAGCGTTGTTTTTCCGGCACCGTTGACACCCAGCAATCCATAAACACCGGAGGACAGCGTACAGGAAATATTATCAACTGCTTTCAGCTGCCCAAATTCTTTTGATAAATTTTGAATGGTTAATTCCATATTGGTTTGGCCTCCCATTGCTTTTGCAGTTGTTTCTGCCCATGGAGGATGCAGTATCCCATAAAGAGAATGGATGCAGCAAGCATCATTCCCCAGCTGAGGACAGAAACTTGATTGAAGATGCGGTCGTCCAGGATAATCAGCAGCCAGATACCTGCCCAGACAAAGCACAGGAACATGGGCAACACTTCTGACCCGGTGCGACAGTTGTAAAGGCAGAACAGACAAATACAGCAGGAAACGCAGAAGGGAAATACAAACTGAATCGCCAGTTCCCAAATCGTGATCGGCATATTTGTGGAGGTGCTAACGAGGAAAAGACTTAGCAGCAACACATCCATACCGGCAAACAAAGTCAATCTTGCTGCATAGATCTGGCGGAGGGTAAAATATGTGGTGCTTTCCACTTCGGTTGCTCCATAGCTGCGATTCTTCCAAAGTTCCGGCAAAATCAACACAGCAAATAAGGGGGCGGCAATTCCAAGACAGCGGCGAGTTCCAAAGCTGCTGTCCATCCATTGCAGCAGAATACCTGTGGACAAGAGAAGCAAGGCCTGTATTGCCCACCAGCGTTTTTGAATAAACGGCAGCTGAGAATGCAGAAATTCAAAATAGGACATTCTACGGTTGCTGTCCACCAAAGCCACTATAGAAACTGCAATGGTCTGCTGTATTTCTTCTTCCTGATGGGGTGCGTCCGCAAAAGCATTTTTTAGCCTTTCTTTCATTGGTCATCCTCCTCTCCTAATGCGATTCGTAGTGCTTCCTTCGCACGGCGAAGCCGATATTTCACCAGCGGAAGTCCGATTGACAAAATTTTGGCAATCTCTTTTTGGGACAAATCCTGAAGGTAATATAGAATCGTCACTTCCCGCAGTTCTTGCGGCAGCGCATAGACCGCCTGACGAACGACAAACTGTGCATCGATGTCTTCACTGATTGCTTCCAAATTCTCTGTCAGTTCCTCTGACGGCATTTGATTTTTTGCGTAGTCAGCGCAGACATGGGATGCAATTACATACAAGTAGTGCAATGCCTTTCCTTGATGCTGATAATCCTGAAAGGAGCGGAAAAACCGTGCAAAGGTTTCCTGAGTCATATCTTCTGCATCACTTTTGCTGGGCGTGTGTGCATAGCAGTATCGTGAAATGGTCGGATAGTATTTCCGAACAAAGCTGTCCAGAGCCTGCTGATCGCCACGCTTCATCCGATGAATCAAAAAGAAATCTGAATCCACGGTATTCCCTCCTTTCACAAATTGTAAAAGCGCTTTCAATTAGTATAACGGTATTCGACACGAAAAAGATAGCCGACATTGCCTTAATTTAAGAATTATTTTTTGATTCTCAAAAGTGGCAAGCAATGCACGATGTGCCACAAATCGCAAA
>CABQGZ010000278.1 GCA_902463835.1 uncultured Lachnospiraceae bacterium | reverse complement strand
CCATTGGCCGGGCTTTTTTTGCTGCCGCATGCGCTCAAAAAGCCAAGCAGCATACATACAGTCAGCAGTGCAGAAAAAATCTTTTTCATGTGAGTCCTCCTCATTTTTATTTCATAGAACCGCCGGCCAAGTGGCAGGCGACAATATGACCTGGTTCGACTTCCGTCATCTGGGGTGAACACTGGCTGCATTCCGGCCGCGCATAAATGCATCGTTTTGCAAAACGGCATCCCGGCTTTACATTGATGGGAGAGGTCAATTCGCCTTTCAACGCAACGCGCTCCATCTTAACATCCGGATCCGGGATTGGAATGGCAGAAAGCAGTGCCTGTGTATATGGGTGAACTGGGTTTTTGAACAGCTGCTTTGGCGTTGCTTTTTCCACCAGCTGTCCTAAGTACATTACGAGGATTTGATTCGACAAATGCTTTACCACGGAAAGATTATGCGTAATAAATAGATACGTCAGCCCCATCTGCGCTTGCAGATCCTGCATTAGATTCAGCACCTGGGCCTGAATGGAAACGTCAAGCGCTGAAACAGGTTCGTCGCAAACAATGAACTTCGGGTTCAGGGACAAGGCTCTGGCAATTCCTATGCGCTGGCGGCGTCCGCCATCTAACTCGTGGGGATAAGAGTTGACCAGCCGGGACGCTAAGCCGACAACGTCCATCATTTCAGCAACACGCTTCTGGATTTTTTCCTTTTCACTGGCCTTGTAGATCCCCTGAATGATCAAGGGCGCTGCAATTGCCTGAGAAACAGTCATGCGGGGATTGAGGGAAGCATAGGGGTCTTGAAAAATAATTTGCATTTTGGAGCGCAGCTCTTTCATTTCCGCCTTGCTGCATTCGAGGATGTTCTGATTTTCAAAAATAACTTCGCCTGCCGTCGGCTCGTGGAGCCGGAGAATGCACCGTCCCAGCGTTGACTTTCCGCAGCCGCTCTCGCCGACTACCCCCAAGGTTTCCATGCGGTTAATGCCAAAAGTCACATCGTCAACCGCACTCAGCGTTCCGCTTGGCGTCTGAAAGTATTTTTTCAAATGGTTGACCCTTAACAATTCCTGGTTTTCCATTTATTCGCCCTCCTCCCGTGTTTCCTTATATCGGAGGCATCGCACCTGATGGCTGCCCTCTTCGCCGCCCATGTTTACCAAGTGAGGATGTTCTGTCTTGCACTGCTCTGTCGCGAAGCGGCATCTGTCGCAAAAAGCACACCCTGCCGGAAGATTCGTGGGATCCGGCATCAGGCCCTCAATCGGCACCAAACGCTCCACATCTTCGTTTATATTGGGGATGGAAGAAAAGAGTCCCTCTGTATAAGGATGAAGCTTGTGGCGGAAAATATCGTGTACTGTGCCGGTTTCTACGATTTCACCGGCATAAATCACGGAGACATAATCGCAGTTCTGCGCGATAACACCCAGATCGTGGGTGATCAGCAGCATTGACGTGCGAAAGCGTTCCCGTAAGTCGCGGATCATTTCCAGTATCTGCGCCTGAATCGTTACATCCAATGCAGTCGTCGGCTCATCGGCAATCAGTATTTTGGGATTGCATGCTAATGCGATTGCAATTACCACACGCTGTTTCATACCGCCGGAAAACTGATGCGGATATTCGCTGCCGCGGGAGCTGGGTATTCCGACCAATTCAAGGATTTCTGCCGCTTTCTTTGCAGCATCTACCCTGCTGAGCTTGTCATGATTACGGATGGCCTCTGCAATCTGATCGCCTACGGTCATCACCGGGTTCAGACTTGTCATGGGATCTTGAAAAATCATAGAGATATGCTCTCCGCGGATTCGGCGAAGCTGCTTTTTGTCCATCTCCAGCAGATTTTTCCCCTCGTACAAAATTTTACCGCTTTTGATTTTTCCGTAAGGCTTTGCCGTCAAGCCCATAATTCCCTTTGCCAAGGTGGTCTTGCCGGCACCGGTCTCGCCTACCAATCCAAGCGTGCGTCCCTCTTTCAAAACCAGGTCTATACCATTAAGCGCCTTGACCGTTCCTTCGCGCAGCTCGAAATGAATGCGCAGGTCCTGCACTTCCAAAATCGTTTGATCCATATCTGTCCCTCCTATTAGCGCTTCTGCTTGGGATCCAATGCATCGCGCAGACCATCTCCCAACAGGTTCAGAGAAAGAATGCAGATCACAATAGCAAGTCCCGGAAACAGTGAGATGTGCCAGGCATCACGCATATAGATACGTGCTGACGACAGGATAGAGCCCCATTCCGGCGCAGGCGGCTGGATTCCCAGACCTAAGAAAGACATGCCGGCCACATTCAGAATTGTGGTAGCCACACCGAGAGTGCCCTGAACGATTACGGGAGAAAGAGCATTGGGAATAATATACTTTACAATGACCAAAGCATCTGAAGCACCCACGGCCTTGGCGGCTTCTACATATTCGCTGTCCTTTACCGTCATAACGGAAGAACGGATGATTCGGGCAAACTGGGGAACCTGTGAGCAGGTCAGCGCAATCAGAAGGTTGACCAAGCTGGAGCCCAGTGCCGCATAGATGGCCATAGCTAAAACCAGACTTGGCACAGTCATCACCATATCCATAAAGCGCATGATGACATTATCAATTTTCCCGCCGTAAAATCCTGCAATAGAGCCAAACACACCGCCGATAAGGATGGCAGCCAGAATCGTACAAATACCGGCGAAAAGTGAATAGCGCGTTCCCCATAAAAGCCGGAACAGCAGATCTCTTCCAAATTCATCGCACCCCAAGGGATGCGCGGCAGAGGGCTTGGCCAGCTTCATGGGAAGATTATTCTTCGTAACCAAAACCTTATACAGCTCTCCGCCATCTGTCAGATCGATCAGAATAGTGGTAATTGATACCAAAATCAGCAGGGCAATCACCACTAAACCGCAAATCGCCAGGCGATTGTTGCGAAACTGTATCCAAGCCTGCTGTGATAAGGAGCGCTGTACGAACTTATCCTGCTTGTCGCGTTTAGACATTTTTTTTCGCCCTCCTTATCATAGATTTGTATTGAGACTTGATGCGAGGATCCACAAATGCATAGATAATATCTACTAAAAGATTGATTACAGTAACAATGATGGCCAGCATCACCACCGCGCCCAGTACGCAAGGGGTATCCTTGTTGGAAATAGATTCAACAATGTAGCGGCCAATACCGGGCCAGGCAAAGATGGTTTCCGTTGTCACCGCTCCGCCCAGCAGATTGCCGAATTGCAAACCCAAAACGGTGATAATCGGGATCAGAGCGTTGCGCAGCATATGGCGGAACACAACGATTCGCTCCGATACGCCCTTTGCCCGCGCTGTGTCAACATAGTCCTGATTCATCACGTCCAGCATGGCCGAACGAGTCATTCGTGTGACGAGTGCGGTAGAGTTCATGCCCAGCGTCAGCATCGGAAGGATGATACCCAGCGCCAGTGAGCCGGATGCCGTGTAGGCCGCCGGCAGCCACCCGAGATTCACCGCAAAAATAATTACACCCATCAAGCCCAGCCAAAAATGCGGAGCAGAGGCGCCGATCAGCGTAAGGACCATGGTACAGTTATCAAACACCGTATACTGATGCCTGGCAGATATAATGCCTGCCGGTATACCTACGATAACGGCAAACAGCAGCGCCGCAAAGGAAAGTAAAAATGTATATGGTATGCGCTGCATGATCTGTTGCATGACATCCAGACCCGTTTTGTAGGAAGTGCCAAGATCGCCCTGAACCAAGTTCAGCACAAAGCGACCGTATCTTACCAGAAACGGGTCATTCAAGCCCATTTCTTCCCGGAGCTCTTCGATTTGCTCAGCTGTCGCGTCTACACCGAGTTTTGCTACAGCCGGATCACCTGGCGTCATGTCCATCACGAAGAACACGATGAGAGTTGCGCCGATCAGAACCGGAATCAGCAGCAAGATCCGCTTTAAGATATACTTCAGCATCTATTGTCTTCCCCCTTAGTTTTTATTGTTTATAATTCCACCGGAGTAAAGCTAAATCGATTTCATCGCAAATGCGATCCATCATATCCACCAAACGATTGCGCTGCCGTAAGAAGTCTGTATAAATAAATAAATAGCTCTTGTTATCTGCGTTATCCTTGGTGACCCCCATTGCCGCTCGGAGCTTTGGAAAGGTAGCCGGCAATGACAATCTGTCATAGTTATAGGGATCTGAGTAATTAAAATTCATATTTACCAGATCTCCGGCTATTTTTTTGATTTCACGATCCGTATTGGTTCTGCCTTTGAGCGCACGGCAGAACTGCTGAGCTTTCTCTTGCAATATGTCCAAATGCGGAAACACCGGAGATAAATCAAATTCTCCTTCCAGCCCACATTGAATCTCTTGCAGCATGCGTCTGGTTTCTCTCATATAAGACAGAATATCTACCGGTAATTGGGTGCTGTTTGCCACCTCGCAGATCATTTCCGCGTTAATATTGGCGTCCCGCAATGCGTTGGCAAAATCAACCTTGTCCAGCGTATCTTCGCGGCTGTGCCACCAATACCCGCCGCCCACCGGCCAAATGTTCACTTTATCTGGTGAAGCTTCATACTTCAGCATAATAGTGATCGGCACATTTTTGCCCATAAAATTAGGCTCGCCCAAATGAGGCCGTGGTATATAGGGTGCAGGCTCCAGCCCGGTATATCGCCGGATCCGTTCGGAAGTAAAAGCCTCCCCCTCCATTTGGGTTGTTCTGGCGCGGATGCACCGTGCGTTTTTGCTGCCCGCCACATCAATGTTGATCTGCGCTACGCAATGATCGCGGATTTTTTCATAAAATGTATCCGCATACCAGGTGGAACCTGCGTATTGACCAAACTCATGGCCCGACCACCAGCAAAAAACCAGGCCGCGCTTCAGCGCGCTTCGATTTTCGTGGAATACTCTTGCTAACTCCAGCAGAATACAGTCTCCAGCCCCATTGTCCGTCATTCCTTCACAATGCGAATCATAGTGACCGTCTACTAATACAAAGTTTTCCTCGCAGCCGGGAATGTACGCCACCGGAATGGATGCCTTCTTCACCCGGGTATCCGCTTGTGCAGACAAACGGACGCGAACGCTCCCGCTTTTCATCAGCGCCTTCATCTTTTCGCCTGCCGCTTTTGTACAGTCAATACAAGGAATCTCCGGCAAAAGGTAAGCGTTTTCGGGCGTTGGCGTTCCATTGTGGTTAGATGCACCAAAATAGTGCGGAACCTCTTCTGGGGATGGATACATACTAATCACAGCCAATGCCCCCGCCTCTTTAGCCTCTCTGGCAATATCGCTGCAAAAGCATTGCGTTAAAACA
>CABQGZ010000277.1 GCA_902463835.1 uncultured Lachnospiraceae bacterium | reverse complement strand
AAATAAATAACAAAAACAAAGGAGATGTGTGTTAATGAAAAAAACATGGAAAAAAGTTATGAGTCTTTTTCTTGTGATGCTGATGACTGTCAGCATGACCGGGTGCTCAGCCTGTAAGAAGGGAGAGGAGGATCCAACCAAGGGGAAGGATGAGGCGGCAATGCCTGTAATTACAGGTGTAGAGGATGGCGCAACGTATTATTTGGGGAAGGATACCATAAAGCCGGAATTTGATGTGGGGAAGGCGACGCTGAAAAAAGATGGCGGAGCAGCAAAAGCATTTACCTCCGGCACAAAGATCATCGAGCTGGGGGAATATGAGCTTGAGGTTAAAAACGGGGATAAAAAAGCAAAGGTGTCTTTTCTGGTGAAGGAATATTATCCGGAATATCCAGGGGAAATGACGGATATGTTTGATAATACAAAGCTTTCTGACGCGTATTACATTTCCACTCCGAATCTGACTGTGGGAATTACCGATGGAATTCTGACCATGAAAAATGGCAAGGGTGAACCCTGGAGCATGATGAGCAGAAAGTTTCAGCATGTAAACGCTGCAAAATATCCTTACATCGAGTTTCAGGTAACAAATGTGGGGGACGGCGAGGGAACGCGTTTTGAACTAAAGCTCAGCCATCCGGACGCAAATGGAGAGCTGATTGAGGAAGAGGCTGTTTTCACAGCGAGATATGCGGGAACCTACTATGTTGATCTTCTGAAGTATGTAAAGTCCAAGGGCTTAAGCGAGACAGATCAGGAGATCTGCATACAGTTTGCAGTGGTTGGACAGAATCCAAACTATGCACAGATCAGTATTGATTATTACAAGAGTGTAGCGGAGATTCCAAAGGCCGGGGAGGCGGAACGGTATGTGGACAGAAGTACGGAGACGCTGGCTGCCTGGAGAAGCGATACCGCAACCATTGAAGCGGAAGACAATCAGGGTACCGTATATGTGACAAATTCAAATGAGAAAGAGGAATACGGTTACATCATTAAGAGACTGCAGCTGAACACGGAGAAATATCCGGTTCTGGTTGTCGATATTGCTGCTGTCCACAATGCAATGTGGTCCATGAAATGTGTTTTAAATGACACTGGGGAAGATATTCCTTTGACAAAAGATATCAGTACAACCGGACTGACAAAGATCAATCTTCTGGAGAAGGGAATTCCAAGGAGCAGTAACCTTACTGTCACTCTGAAATTCAATGTGATTGGAAAGGGCCTGAACAAGTATGTGAAGATCAATGGTTTTGAGACGGAAGCGGAAACAAGTGAAACAAGGAAGGAGGTCTTCAGGGAATACCCAGGTGAAATCACCGATATGTTTGACAACCGGAGGCTTTCCGACAAATATGAACTTGCTCCAAATCTGACGGCGACCATTACAGATGGGATCCTCACCATGAAAAATGGAGATGGCGAACCATGGAGCAGACTGGACAGGCTGTTTGAGGGGGTAAATGCAGCGAAGCATCCTTACATCGAGATTCATGTTCCAAAGGTTGGGAACGGTGAAAAAACAAGCCTTGAAGTAAAATTAAGCCACCCGGATGCCAGAGGAAAGCTGGTGGACGAAGAACTGGCACTGACCGTTTCTTACGCCGGTACATATTACATTGACCTTCTGGGATATGTAAATGCCAAGGGGCTGAATAGAACGAGCCAGAATATAAATCTTACCCTTGCCGTAGTTGGAAAGAGCGCAGGCTATGCTTCTGTAAGCATTGACTATTTTAAGAGTGTGGCAGTGATTCCGGCAGCAGGTGCTGCAGGACGGTATGTGGATAACACTTCCGAGACGTTAGGTGCATGGCGCAATGATACGGCATCGATCAGTGTATCGAACAATCAGGGAAAAGTATATGTAACAGGTTCCAACCCTGATGAGCCATACGGCTATATCATTAAGAGACTGCAGCTGAACACGGAGGATTATCCGTATCTTGTTGTGGATATCGATTCCGTTACAAATGCACAGTGGTCTTTAAAATGTATTGTGAACGATCAGGGAGAGGATATTCCATTGACAGAGGACAATGCTTCGGATGGAAGAACAGAAATCAATCTTCTGGAGAAGGGAATTCCCAGGGGCAAGTGTGTTACTGTCACTTTGAAATTTAATGTGATAGGCAGGGGGGCAGATAAATTCGTTACTGTGAACGGATTTGAGACAAATGCAAAGTCTGAAAATGGCAGCACCACAGGCGATGCGCCAAGGTATGTGGATAATACGCCGGAGACCCTGGGAAAATGGCGCAGCAATACAGCAAAAATGGAGGTTGTAGATGGCAAGGGCAAGATTACAGTTATCAATCCTGTGGAAACAGAAAGCTGGGGCCATGTTCTGAAAACGATTCAGCTGAACACGGCAGACTATCCGTATCTTGTTGTGGATATTGATTCTGTAAAGGATGCAGACTGGTCCTTAAAGTGTGTGATAAATGGCACAGGCGAAGAGGTCACACTGATCAGCGACACCAGAGCCACAGGAAAAACAGAGATTAATCTGTTGGATAAGCTTCCAGAGAGCAAGAATCTGAGCGTTACGCTTCTGCTCTACGCCGTTGGAAAAGGAAATGGACAGTATGTCATGGTAAATGGTCTTGAGACAAACGCAAATTCCTTCAAGGCGCCGGCTCTGGATATTGACTTTTCCACCACAGAAGGATGGATACCCAGCCCAAATGATCTGCCAATCACGCTCACTGTAGAAAACAGTACGGGAATATTTACCGTAGGAGGAACACAACCGGGCTATGGCTCAATCAGTTACAATGCAGTTTTAAATACCGTGGAACAGCGTTGGCTGGTAGTTGATATGGCGTCAGCTGACTGTGATCTGGTGCTTCAGGTAAATGACGGAAAGAAATATGAATTCCATAAAGAGCTTGGAAAGCATTATATTGATATGCAGGCAGAGGATTCTTCATTCGAGCAGGGATTTTGTGTGAATACAAAGCTTACGCTGCTGTTAGTGGGCGATCCGGGAAATAAGGATGTTTTGAAACGAATCTATACAACCTGCGAGGGACCAAATAAGGATGTGATCGACGACTTCTCAGAGGATAACTGGTCTCATCCCGATCCAGCCGCGGGAAGTGTGGTGATTGCCAATAACACAATGACTCTCACAAAGGCGGAATCCAACGGTGATTTTGCAAAAACACACAAGTTTCTTACACTGAATACTTCAGAGAAGCATGTGGTAAAATTTGGCATTAGCTCCTTCCAGGCGGCCTGGGATGGCGGATTTACCATTGAGATCCTGAATCAAAATGGGGAATGGGTTGGATTTAAAATCGAAGGACAGAATTTGTACAAGGTGGAAAGACCTGGCGGCGGATATGACGTATACTTTGATCTGCAGGCGCTGGCAGCAGAAAAGGGAGTTCCCGCCGAGAAGTTTATCGGAACGGACCTCAAACTGTTCTTTGAAATCAGTATTGGCTATGGTGCAGAAAAGAGCGTGACCTTAGACGGAATTATGTTGGTTGACGAACAGCCATAAGAGTTAAAAAGTAATAGTGAAAGGAGGGTTACGGCGCTTTGCAGGTTGTGTTCCTGCAAAACGCCGTAAATAAAAAGATGAAAAGAAGAACAAAAATAATGGCGCTTATTCTTAGCATAAGTATGGTGCTTTCCCTTGCCGCCTGTGGTGGCGGCAAGGATAAAAACAGTGGTTCCGACGGTACACAGGTAACGATAGTTGTGGAAAATGCCGATCTGGATCTGTACAAGCAGTGGTTCGGAGAATTTGAAAAAGAATATGCCGAAGAAGGATATAAGGTAAACCCGATTCCTGTTGGGGGCGGGCAGATCCAGGGCAAGCAGGATAACATGATGGCGGCCGGTACGCCGCCCGATATCATTGTAGGCGGAGACGTACATATTTTAAGTCAGTATAAATATCTGGTGCCTCTGGATGATCTGATCCAGCGGGATAAGGAAGAGGTAGATATCGATGACTTTATGCCGGAAATTATGAATGAATTAAAGCAGGATGGAAAAACGTATTATATGCCAAACTTCTTTAATACCTCGCTGTTATATTATAATAAAACACTTTTTGACATGTATAATGCAAATCCGGCAAATGCGCAGATCACATACCCCCAGGATGACTGGACCTATGATGATTTTATGGATGCGGCAAAGAAATTAAGCGTGAAGGTCGGCGGGGAGTACTCTCAGTGGGGATGCTATTCCACCATCGGCTGGTGGGGCGAATGGTTGATCCATATCCGTCAGGCAGGTGGAGAGATCATGAATGAGGAGGGTCTTGTTACATTGGATACTCCGGAAGCAAAAGCTGGTTTTGGGCAGTATATGGATAAAATGTACGGCGATAATAAGGTGTCTTATGTAACAGGGGAGCAGGAGCTAGGCGGTTTTGCCGGTAAAAAGACGGCTATGCTGTATGGCGGACATATAAAAGAATGGGGAGAGATGTCTAAGGTGGCAGATTTGAACTGGGATGTCGCACTTCTTCCCACGGTGAATGGCAACCGAACCGGAGAACTTTCCGTGAATGCATTTGGAATCCATAAGGACAGCAAATCACAGGAAGCGGCATGGGCGCTTATTAAGTTCCTGACGAAAAGGAGAACCGGGAATGAACTGAAAAATTACCCTTATATTTCCCCTCGTCTCTCCGAGAAGGAAGAACGTCTGTCAATTCCGAAGGAGGAGCGTTCCATGCCGCAGAATCTGGAGGCTGTTTATGAATCTGTAAAGTTTAACAAGATTCTTCCACAGCAGAAATACTTTAATTATGTTGTGACAAAGATTGTGGAGACAGAGCTTCAGAAGGCTATCCAGGGGGATGCGAGTGTAGATGATGCGCTGAAAAGTGCGACGGATAACGCGAATAAATATATTAAGACGAATTACAGATAAGCAAAAGAATTTTACAAGGAGCAAAATCGATGAAAAGAAGTAAAAAACAGGCGATGTACTTCTTCCTGTTTGCATCGCCTGGATTAATAGGATTTTTGATATTGTCGGTATATCCAATCCTGCGTTCCCTGTATCTTAGCTTTACAAACAGAAGCTTACTGGGGTATGAGCCCACGGCGTGGGTTGGACTGAAAAATTATATGAGAGCGTTCCAGGATGTATATGTCTGGGATTCTCTTGGAAAATCCTTTCTCTATGCATTTGCCACGCTGGTTACCGTAAATGTCACCGGTCTTCTGGTCGCGCTTTTGATGAATCATGTAAAAGGAAGATTTTCCAATGTTTTAAGAACGGTTTTCTATGCGCCCAGCATTCTTCCGGCAGTATCCATGGTGATCATGTTTAC